>JAQUNB010000011.1 GCA_028717825.1 Candidatus Omnitrophota bacterium | reverse complement strand
TTAAAGAGACCACAAGCGACTTGGTGGCAAGCTGGTAATCGTTAACAAAATGCTCATTCCCCTTTTTATCAACATTGATTGTTTTAAATACAATTTTTCCTAAAGTTAGTTCGTTCCCAAAATTATTTTCGACGGCCTCTTTTGAATATTGCTCCAATTTACGACAGGTTGGACAGCGAAAATCGCCGTGAAAATAATATACCGTTATAGCTGATGCCGGTGATTTTGCACCGCCTTCGGCCTTTTCGGCGTTTGCGCCAAGACTTCCCATAAGAAAAATAGCTGCGACCGACGCAAAAAATAATTGTCTCATTCGCATTATACTTCCTCCCCGATCCACTTCTTTATTTCTTCCGCTTTTGGGATACGCCCGGAACACTTGATCTTGCCGTTTATACGCAAGCCCGGGGTCTGCATGATCCCCGCTTCGACGATCTTTCCCATATCTTTGACTTTTTCCACGTCCGCGGGAACTCCCAGCTCAGAAAGAGCGCTTCTTACAGCTTTTTCAACCTCTTGGCACCTGTAACACCCCGGCCCGAATACTTCTATCTTCATATCCCCCTCCTGATACAAGTTGTACTATTTTTATGAGATGTTCACATCTTAGATAATTACACTTTCGGACAGGCGGCTTTTACCGTCATCCCCACATGTTCTTAGTGCGGATCCAATAAAAATTTTAATAGATGCCCGCTCTCGCGGGCATGATAATAAGGGGTTCCCGAAAAACTAGAATAAAGCTTAAAACTTCGGTACAAAAAACCAAAATACAAGTCCCGCTAAAGTCCCGAATATCCACATGAGCGTCGCATACACCAGCGGCACTCGCGGCTTAACTATTTTACATACTCCGAGTATCGAAGGCAAACTAAGCGCGGGGCCGGTAAGAAGAAACGCAAGCGCCGCACCCGTCCCCATCCCTGATTCCAAAAGTCCCCTTATAAGCGGCACTTCCACTAGCGTAGGCGTATACATGAACACACCGACAACTGAGGATAACATGATCGGCAGTATTCCATTCCCGAGATATTTAACGATCATAGCCGGCGGCAAAAAAGCCTTTACGAGCCCCGCCCCTATAACACCAAGTAGTATTAGAGGAAGCACCATCTTCACAAACTCCCATGAATATAGCATCATATTACAAAGTCTCTCACTAAAAGCCTGTTTTTCCTGCGCTGTGCCGTTCGGTTCTGTGTCTATCCTTAGCGGTTCCGGGTCAGGAAGTTTATTTTTAAAGACCTTATCCGTAAGATATCCCGCAAGTATCCCCGCGGTTATAGCCACTATGATCCGGCCAGCGGCAAATTTCCAGCCCAAAAGCCCCAGAGTGAGCAGGATCGCCGCGGGATTGAATGCCGGCGCCGCCAGAAGAAACGTTATCGCGGGGCCGAGACCGGCACCGCGCTTATATAACCCGCCAAAAAGAGGGATTATACTGCATGAACACATCGATAGAAGCGGTCCTCCCACTCCGGCGACTGCGTAAGGAGTAAACCCTCTGCCGGAACCCATGAGTTTAATGACCTTATCGCGCGGCGCAAATTCCTGAAGCGCACCCGCAGCCACGAATGCCAAAAGGAGGCAAAGCCAGGAATGTTTTATATAGTCTATGATCGTAAAGATCATAAAAGAATGCACCGGTATTTTATTTTCCTCTAGGAGTTTCGCAGTAATAACTTTATTCTGTTCCATGGTGAGCTTTACCCCCGACCACGCGCCTCCCCACTCATACACTATTATCACCGCAAAGATCAGAACAAGTATGCTTATCGCGGAAAGCGTTCTCTTGTCCATCATCTCCGTCCCTTCTTGATGACCCTGCAGCATCCGCCTTCGATCCTGATAGCTTTAATGTTAACCAAACCATCGGCTATTTTATTCCTTGCCGATGTGACGATCCTCGAAAAAGTGGGCCGTGATATTTTGAGTTTTCGCGCCGCATCGGCCTGTTTTAGCCCATCAAGATCCGCGAGCCTTACGGCTTCAAATTCATCAAGGGTAAGGCTCACGTCTTTTAGCTTACCCAAAGGCTTACATATCGGTTTAAAGCACCTTTCGCCTGGCATACATTTTATCCATCGGGTTTTCTTTGGGCGCATATTGTCCTTTCGGAGTTATGAACATACGTTCATAACAAATATTACCGTGCCCCTATTCTTTTGTCAACAAAAATAGGGACGCTGCCCATTTTTTAAAGAAGATCTTTCCCTAATAAAATGAGTAACGTCCCCATTTATCGATATCTCCTAAAATATACTATCGCTATGTCGTGTTAACAACTATAGATATCGATACAGGCGGTATTCCGCACGCAGTTTCGAAATTTTTTGTTTTAGGCAAAAATTTTTCGGCTGTTTGAGCACATGTCTAAAAATTACCTGTGTCTATTTTTAGTATAAAACTGTAAACACATCTCGTTAATTATACACCTAAAAAGAACTTGCTTACATTAACTCGATCATTCGCAATATTTTTTAACGCTTTTAAAATTTTTAGTTATCCACGCCAAGACGGCCATTTGACGCTTTGTTTGAGAGATCGGTCTGGCCGGAAAGCCCCAGACAACCGCACCGTCCTTTAAATCGCCGATAACGGCGCTTTTACCGGCTATAATTACATTATTGCCGACCGTAACATTATCGGCAAGGCCCGCTTGCCCGCCCATCATCACGTTGTCCCCGACGCTTGTGCTGCCGGAGATGCCGCATTGTGCGGCCATAAGCACATTTTTTCCTATTTTTACGTTGTGTGCGATCTGACAAAGATTATCTATTTTCGTTCCGGCGCCTATGACCGTGTTGCTTAAAGAACCCCTATCTATGGTTGTATTCGCACCTATCTCAACATCATCCTCGATGATCACTGTACCGAGCTGAGGGAACTTATATATTTTCCCTTTATTTTTTATATAACCGAACCCGTCCGCGCCAACTATGACGCCGCTATGCAGGATCACACGTTTATGCAATTTTACGTTTTTATACAAGGTAACGTTGGAGTAAATATGGCAAAATGGTCCTATGGTACAATTTTTATTTATAACCGAACCGGATTCTATAATAACATGGTCTTCGACAATAACACCTTCTTCTATTGTAACGTGAGCCCCGATCCATACATTTTTGCCCAGCTTCGCCGTTTGAGAAACAACGGCTGTAGGATGAATAAAAAATCCTTTATCCTCGGGCGCGTTGAACGCGTTAAAGACAACAACAAACGAAAGCTTTGGATCCGTTACTCTAATAAGCGCCTTCGAGGACTTTCGCATAGACTTATTCGTGAGTACACACGATGCCGCGCTTTTCTCCGCTTTCATGAGCCGGTTTTCATCAACAGCGAACGTCAGATCACCCGGTTTGGCTGTTTCTACGCCGCTTAGACCGTATATATCAGCGTCACTGTCCCCTTCTGCCGTACCTTCTACTAATAGTGCCAGTTCTCTGATCTTCATGATCTATCCCTTCCTTATTTTGAGTAAAAATTCTGCAAGAGTTAATACACAATAAAACAAAAACTAATCCTCTTTCACCCCCGGCGGAGTTTTCTTCCATGGGTAACCGTGTTCCGCCTGCTCGAGACCAAGATCAAAAAGCTTTCGCATGACAGAAACATCAAATAGTTCCTTAGGGTTATAAACATTGCTGGACGGGATATACGCCAGATTAAAATCGCCTCTACCGGCTTTGGCAAATACATATAGCTGATAGAGATCGCCTGTGCCCTGAACGTTCGTCATAGTATCCATACTGCGTTCGGCGATCGAAGAGATCTTATCCGGCACTTCTGCCCAGATCGGGTCCACATAGCCGTTCCTGATCACATAAATACTATATTTGATCTTTGAGGTATCGACACCCTTTTCCCGGAAAGCCTTCTCAGCACCATGAAGAACATCGTAAACGAAAAACACTTGCCTTGTTATCCCCCCGTCGACATGCATCTCGTCATAAGTTTTATCGTCAACCTCCACTGTAAAATAGACCGGAGGGAAAGCCACCGGGATAGACGCCGATGCTAATATGATTTTGCGAAACAACGCCAGCGCCTTGTCGTCACCTATAGCCGCTATCTTACCCATGTCCCAGACTACGAGCCGCTGCGCGTCAAGATTGGTGGTCCCCACGTAAAGCCTGCGGCCTTTGTTATATTCAATAGCTATTTTCTCCAAAAGTTGTTCATCGACATACTTTTTAATAATACACTCCAACGGCCGGGTGCTCGCGAGGGAGTTCTTAGATATCTTGATTTCCACAACATCTTTCGTTGAATATTGCGTATAAAATTCTTTTAATCTATCGTCGTAGCCGCTTCCCAAAAAAGCAAAAGGCGCAATTATGGCCCCGGTACTTATTCCCGTAACGATCTTAAATTCCGGCCGTGACCCTTCTTTGGACCATCCGTTCAGTAGTCCCGCGCCATAAGCGCCATTCGCGGCACCGCCGGAAACAGCGAGGACGGAATAGGTACGATTGATCGCCGGATCAAAAAGAGAAGATCTTTCTTTCTTCTCACGTTCCAACAAGTCCAGAAAATCATTTTTAAAAGAATCGTTGGGCATCCCGCTAAAAGCCCTGATATCGCGCATGCCGGAAACGCAAGTACTGTTTAGTAAATTCGGCGGAACCGCATGCCGTGTACTTGCGCACCCTGAAAGCAGAAATACAAGAATGATCAGAGGATATATTTTTTTCGACATATGATTTTCCTTTCACGGATATGACTTAGTGCGCTCCGATTGTTCCCGCACTTTTAACCTTACGAAAAAAGAATACTGTGAATATACATAAACCCGCTACAGCGCTAAACAAATAGAAACTATCTATGTAGGCAAGAAGTGCGGACTGACTTAATAAGCCTCTGTAAATAAGCCCGTTCGCCATCTGCGGCCCCATCGCTTTAGCCGCCTCCTGATAGACGGGATCATACGGCGTAAGATGACTGGAAAGAAATGTCTGGTGTACTTGAGCCATGCGCGAAAGCATAGTCGTAGTCACAGCTATCCCTATGCTGCCCCCGATATTTCTCATAAGATTGAAAAGCCCGGTACCATTGCCCATGTCTTTTTTGTCAAGATGTCCTACAGCCAGTATGCTTAAGGGAATAAATGACATCATCGTACCAAAACCTATGGCGATAATGGCGAATAGTTTGCTTTGCATGCCGATCTCGAGATTAATGTTACCCATACCAAAACTCGCCACCCCTAAAATCAGAAGTCCTACTGCAAAGAATATACGGTTATCAAAACGGTTACTTAGATATCCAATGGCTAGAGCCGCTACAAAACAACCTATTCCAAGCGGTGCCGTTACCAGCCCGCCCAGATAAGCGGTATACCCGAGCAGGGTTTGATAAAATAGCGTGATCAATGTCATGGTACCGTACATACATGCGCCGATAAGCGTGGTTGATATCATACCCGCGGAAAAATTCTTGTCTTTAAATATCTTTAGATTAACTACGGGGTTCTTTACGCGCAATTCCCATAATACGAATGCTACGAGCGATACAACAACCACTATGGTCGAGCTGCAAAGCCACGGCGCTTGGAACCAATCGGCCTCCTGCCCTTTATCAAGCACAAGTTGAAGAGTTCCCAGCCCTATCGCCATAAAAATAAATCCAACGTAGTCGATCATAGCGCTTTCTTTTTTGATATACGGCGGATCCTCAACAAAGGCTTTGGTCATCAGGATCGCCATTATCCCTATCGGCAGATTAATAAAAAATATCCAGCGCCAGTTAAAATTATCGGTAAGCCACCCTCCTATAACGGGACCGACTATGGGTGCAAGTATAACGCACATCGCAAAGGCCGCCATTGCCTGGCCTTGTTTTTCCCTAGGAAAACTTTCAAGTAATATCGCCTGCGATATGGGCATCAATGCCCCTCCACCTACCCCTTGCAAAATCCGGGCGAAAAGTAAAAAACCAAGGCTGCCTGCCACGCCGCATAATAAAGATGCCAGCGTAAAGATAACTGTACAGATCATGAGGATCCGTTTCCTGCCAAAGAAGCCGCTAAGCCAAGCAGCGGCGGGTAAAATTATCGCGTTTGAAACAAGATAGCTCGTTATTACCCATGTGGCTTCGTGGGGAGTTACACCAAGATTACCGGCGATCTGCGGCAAAGCAACATTTGTGATAGTAGTATCCAACACCTCTAGGGCCGTCGCCAACAAAACTGCGGCAGACACTAGCCATGGATTATGAGAAGGTTTCCAAGATTTTGCAGAAATGTCATTTCCCGGATCATTCCGCATTAACGTACCTTCACCTTAGAAATGACAGACATACCTATGCTTAGCGGATGTTTTTCGTCGGGCCTTTCATCAAATAGGATCTTTACCGGTATGCGCTGAACCACTTTAACAAAATTTCCGGCGGCATTCTCCGGAGGGAACATGCTGAATTTGGCTCCGGTACCACGCTGGATACTGTCCACGTGCCCTTCGAACATTTTTCCCGAATAAGTATCTACTCTGATCTTTACCTCTTGACCGGGACGCATATTAGTTAATTCTGTTTCTTTAAAATTAGCGACTACCCACATATCATTTGGAACGACCGCCATCAGCGGCTGCGTAGGTTGTATTTGGTTCCCCACTTCGACCGATTTTTTTGTCACATATCCTTCTGAAGGGGCACATATCTTCGTATATTCTAAATTCCTTTGAGCGATCTTAAATTGTGCCTCGGCCGCCTCAGCTTGTGCTTTTGCCAGATCAAGCGCCGTGATCGAGTTCTCATATCTTTCTTTCGGGAACACTTTCTCATTATAGAGCGTTTCCGCGCGTTTTTTATCGCGGATCGCCTGCTCCACCGCCGCTTTTCGTATATCTAAATTAGCCTTTGCCTCTATTACTTTTAGTTCATAATCTACCGGATCGATCTCCATGAGAACATCGCCCTCTTTAACTATCTGGTTGTCTTTGACATTAACAAATTTAACGGTTCCGGGGACTTTTGAGGCGATGCTATGGATCCTGCCTTCTACATAAGCGTCATTCGTACTGACACAGCCGAAGTCATTCACATAATAATTTGAGAAAGTTATACCACCGACCAGCATACAGGGAACAAGTATATGGATTATTTTTTTCTTTTTGATCGCCATAATTAGATCTCCTTTTTCTTCCTAGACGCGCTCGCTTCGTTCGTTTGCTACGGATTACCCCGAGCAAATACCCCTACCTTTTAGACTTAAGACGCGTCGAGGGGGTTATTGTAAATCGAAATTAGATCGTCGCCCATAGAATATATGAGCTTCGCGTAACAGCGTTTTAATTCGTAATCCGCGCTATAATAATTGGTTTCAGCCTTGGTCTGAAGGTTAATAGCCTCAATTACATCTGTTGAAGTAGCAACACCGTTATTATACTTAACACGATAGAACCTCACGTTCTCCTCGGCTTGAGCAAGGGCGCCCTTTGCGACCTCCAATTTTTCCATGGCGTCTTTTACTCCAAGAAAACTACGCTTGACCTCATATCGTATATCCTCAATGACCTTTTTTTCCTGTTCCTGCAGCCGCTCGTGCAAGTGGCGTTCTTTCATTATCTCCGCGCCGGTCGCGCCGCCGTCATATAGGTCCATCTTAGCGCCAAGGTTAACATAAGTATCATCCTCGTGAACCATATATTGATTCTGTGTATACTTGTACCCTCCGTCGACAAAAACAGTGGGAAGATTTTGGACCGTTTTCGCCTGCTCTCTTAAGGTCGAAGATTCTATCTGTTTATTGAAAAATACCATCTCGGGCCTTTTAGCTTCAGCAGAGCTCCAAGCATCGCTTAATTCAGGCAGTTCAAGTATTCCCATCTTTACATCTTGGGTAATTATACTTTCCGTCAGCGGCATAGTAAGCATAGTATTGAGAGCGGCAGCGACGATCTCTCTTCTATTGTTGGAAGCTATGAGTTTTTGTTCAGCATCGGCAAGCTTTACTTTCGCCGGCAAAAGATCATTTTCCACTATAACGCCCTGTTCATAAAGATGTTCCATATCATTAAGATAGGAAGTAAGGCTTTCAACTTCTCTTTCGGCAACAACGATCATTTTTTCCGCTTCGAGAAGATCAAAATATGAAACAATGAACTCCAGCATTACCGTCCTCTTTACGCTTTCCACGCTTGCCTTGCGCGCATGGAGCATTTCTGTCGAGGCCTTATAGTTCGAGATACTTTTACCGAAATCGAACAGGGTTTGGTATATACTGAACCCGCCGGATAGCGGATTTTTATCGCCCATTGGCACCTCCATGCCCCCGAATATCATTGTCGGAGTATACATGTTATACGTCTTGGCTATATTGGCGCTTAAATGCGGCAGGAGCGGTGAAAGCGCCACGATCGTATCATCGAACGACATATTCTCATCCGCCATCTCTATCTTAACAAGCCGGCTGTCCTTGAGAACGAGAACGATCCCTTGCTGGATAGTGAGAAGCTCCCCACTCTTGCTGTCAACCCCTGCCGAGATCTCAGCACAGGAGGAACAACAATAAAAAGCGATTGTACATAAGGTTAAGATCAGAAAAACCGTTTTTTTCAGGATCATTGCTTGCCCTTTCTACACAGTATATTGAACATTTAGTCACTTACTGAATACTAATTCATAAATAAATTGTACCATTCAGATCTATAGTTGTCAAGCTTGTTTTGCTTGGGGAGATTAACACGAAAGACCTAACCGCATTTTGGTCAGGCCCATTAAAGAGGTCCGATATTGTTCTTGGATCTATTTCTTTCCCACCCCGTTCAAAAACACATCAAAAATAAAACCGGATTTATTGGCTAGGTTCCGCGTTTTTTTTGACCCCATGTTGGTCCAATTCAAGATAAAAGAACTCATGATGGAAGTTAATATATCCGCCACTTCCGACGGGTCATGATCCTTCTTGATCACGCCTTGCTTTTGTGCCGTTTTAATAAGTTCTTCGACATAGTCCGTTATGTATCCGATCGACCTGAAGGACTCGGTAGCTTTCTTCCCCACTATCAGCTGAAGGCTGTTTTTCTCAAGCATATATATCCGGAAAAAACCCTGGTTTTGTTCAAAGAAGATAAGACTTTCTTGTATAAAAACTTCGAGCTTTTCCCCGGCGTCCTTGATATCCTCAATTTTCTTATGGACCGTTTCCGCTAAACTTTTTATCTTTTCTTCGAGCAGAGAAAAATATAACGCGTTCTTATCCTTGAAATATAGATAAACGGTGCAGGTCCCATATTGCGCTTCTTTGGCTATATCCTGTACCGTTGCCTCATGATACCCTCTTGACGAGAATACCTGCTCGGCGGCTCTTAATATATCAGCCTTACGCAATTGCTTGTCTCTTTCTTTTCTGTCGATTACGGTCATTTTTATTCCCCTTGTTGAACTTTTGTCAATAATTGAATTTACATTCACATTGTCAATATACCATTCATATGATATTTTGCAAGTGTTATCGTTGTTCCTTATTTGGGATACAGGGTATGTTTAGCGGCATGGATCCTTTAAAACAAACCGTTTGGCTGATATACAAAAGTTGGGTTAATTCTATCAAAAGGATAGATCATTCAATAGAGTTAGGTGCCACTACATCGAGCTCTTCATCTCTATCTACTACTATCAGCGTGGCGATATTCTTTCCATCTCTAACAGTATAGTCGATCTCGGCCCAGTCGCCTTTCTTTATATCATCAAGACTTGTAGCATTTTCAAAATTAGTATCACTATTTACGGTTAATTCCACAATTTTATCTTCGTCATTCTCGTAATCGTAATATTGGAATGTCAACGAACTTAACGATACATCAGCGGATTGGATCTCCCCGTAAAAGGATAACATTTGGGGTTGCCGTAATGCCCCTTCCTTGACCGCAGATACCGGCTCATCAGCCGAAACAGGAGCGAGCTCCCCTGTTTTAGAAGTTGTTGGAGCCGGATCCTCCGAAGAGAAGACCGGGATCGTAAATAAGCCTACGACTAAAAACGTTACTACCGATTTAACTAATTTTTGTTTTTGCATGCTTGTACCTCGCTTCAGTTACTGGATTTTAATATTGTTCTATTTACTATATTCGCGCACCGATCTATGTTGATTTATGTTCAAATCTTGTCAATAACTCATAGGCGCATGGAACAACAAAGAGCGTTAAGACCGTAGAAAACGTAACTCCTCCTATAAGAGCGACAGCCATAGGTACCATTGTTTCCGATCCGGCCCCCTTCGCTAGTGCTTCCGGTATAGCGGCCGCAATGATCGCGATGGACGTCATAAGTATAGGCCTTAATCGTATAGGGCAGGCATCCAGAAGCGCATCATGGACAGTCATTCCTTGTTTACGTCTTTCATTAGTAAAATCAACCAGAAGAATAGAATTTTTCTTGACGATACCCATCAGGAGTATCAAACCGATCATGCTGTACAGATTCAGCGAATTGTGACTTATAAAAAGAAACAAAAATGCGCCTGTTATACTAAAAGGCAAGGCCAAGAGAACGATAAAGGGATGGATAAAACTGTCAAACTGCGTGCCAAGGACCATGTAGGCTACAAATATCCCCAGGATAAAGGCAAATAACAGATTCTGGAAAGATTCTTTAAATACCTCTGCTCCACCCGAAAACACTATGCGGTAACCTTCAGGAAGAACCTGTTTTCCTATTTTTAAGACCTCGTCCAAAGCTTCTTGTTGAGAATGTCCCGGGGCGGGGTTCGCGAAGATACTAACGGCTCGTTCGCGATTTTTACGTGTGATCGAAAACAAGCTGGGCTTGACCTCCGCGGTCACAACAGCCGACAAAGGTACAACTTCTCCGAATTCATTACGAACCCACATTTTCTGAATATCTTTTGGGCTTGAGCGATCGGGTTCAGCCAATCGAACGCGGATATCATAACGTTTACCTCGAGCGGTAAATTTTCCGCTGCGAACGCCCCCCATCATTGCGTTGATCGTGTCGGCTATAGAAAGTATATTCACTCCATACGCTGCGGCTTTTTCTCTATCGGGATGTATCTGTAACTCCGGCATACCCAATTGATAGTCGGTATCGATATCCGTCACAAAACCGGATTCTTTCATTCGTTTCATTATCTCCTGACCATAGTTGCCAAGATTATCCCACTCCGGACCTCTTACAGTAAATTCGATCGGAAAACCGCGCTGTGCGGTAAATCCAGAAAGAGAAAGGTCCTGAATAACGGCGCGTTCGACCCCCGGAAGACCGCTAAACGTCTTACGAACCGTCTGCATAAATTCTTGTTGTGTTTCATGATGCCCCTTTATCAAGGGGCGGTCTTTCCTGTCTTTCATAGTAATAAATAAAAACCCCGTATTTACCTGACCGCCGGTAAACCCACCGACTATGCTAAAATAAGTTTTTACTTCTTTACTTTCCTTAAGGAATTTCTCCGCCTGTAAAAACACTTTATTGGTCGTATCTATCGAAGAACCGAGGGGCAGGGTCATACGGGCGAGAAATATACCCTGATCCTGCGAAGGTACAAATTCTTTTTTCAAAAAACCGGTTAGGGCTAACGAACTAATAAAAATAATGGTTGCTATGATCACTACCCATTTGGGACGTTTTAGTAAAGACGCGAGGATAGCACGATAACGGCCGGTTACCCACTTCATGATCTTGTCTATGGTATTCCCGAGTTTAGTCGTATGACCAACGGTTAGAAATTGCGAACACATCATAGGCGTAAGACTAAGCGCCTCTAATAACGAGAACATAACCGCCACCGAGATCGTTACTCCGAACTGAAAAAAGAATTTGCCGATAATGCCTTGCATAAAAATGACAGGCACAAAAATAGCTAGAAT
>JAQUNB010000010.1 GCA_028717825.1 Candidatus Omnitrophota bacterium | reverse complement strand
TTCCCATATGGCTTCTTTCGGCTTTTGTACCTGTGACATAACCTGATTAAAGATCACATAATCGAATAAAAGATCCGGGTATTCCCGCAACCCCGAATCGATGTCGCCGTGAGAAACGCTTACCCCTTTTTCCACACACTCGTAGATCGCGTCTTCGTTTATCTCAACGCCGCTACCCCTGACATCCTTGTTCGTGACCAGATATTCAAGAAGATCCCCATCACCACATCCGAGGTCTAGCACACACGCTCCCTGTTCGATCATATCACCTATGATCTTATGATCAGCCCTTAGATCTTCTTTCTTTCTGCTTATCATCTGTTCCTCTCTATAACTTTATGCGTATTATCAAGAAAATGTTTTATAAGTTTCGTCTCTTCCTCAGATTTGAGCAAAAATGCGTCGTGACCGTAGTCCGATCTTATCTCACAATACGTCACGTCAATACCGTTCATCTTAAGCGCCTTAACTATCTCTTTTGACTGGGAAGCCGGATAAAGCCAGTCGGAGCTAAAGGCTATCACGAGAAAACGCGTTTTTACACCTTTAAATGCCTGATGAAGTTTTTTATCTTCCTGAAGATCGAAGTGGTCCATCGCTTTGGTTATGTAAAGATATGAATTAGCGTCAAACCGTTTCACAAAGCTATCTCCTCTATAGCGAAGATACCCTTCGATCTCATATTCTGTTGAAAAACCATATCCCAATTTTTCGGTTTTCATGGTCCTGCCGAATTTTTGTTCCATAGAGTCATTGCTCATGTAGGTAATATGGCCGACCATACGCGCGACGGCAAGCCCGGCGGAAGGGTGCGTTTTCTCATAATAATCTCCGCCCTGCCATGCCGGATCCGCCATAATAGCTTGTCTACCGACTTCATCGAAAGCGATCTGTTGCGCGGAATGTTTATACGTCGTCGCTACCGGTATACATGAGTGAATATGTTTTGGATACGATACCGCCCATTGCAGCGCTTGCATCCCGCCCATGGATCCCCCGCAAACCGAAAGTAGCTTATCTATTTCCAAAAAATCTATCAGTTTTTTCTGTGCGTTGACCATATCGCCGATCGTTACAAGCGGAAAACTAAGGCCATAAGGTTTCTTCGTCTTTGGATTCACGGAATTAGGTCCGCTCGACCCTTTACATCCTCCGATTATATTCGAGCAAATAACAAAATATTTATTCGTATCGAACGCTTTGCCGGGTCCGATCATAACATCCCACCACCCGGCCTTTTTATCTCCTTTGTGATATCCCGCGGCATGCGCATCGCCCGACAACGCATGGCAAATAAGGACCGCATTATCTCTTTTTTCGTTCAAAGCGCCGTAAGTCTCATACGCAATTTTTAGCTCTTCAAGTTCAGCACCGCTCGCCAAAACAAATTTCTCATAACTCGGCATGTTATAATATTTTGTCTCAACGATCTCACCTTGACTATCCTGCGCGTGTGTCATGTTTTTCTCTTCCCTTTGAGTTAAAATGGAATGACTTCTAGTACATGGAATCCTGAAAAAGCCAAGTGCTTAAATATCTTTCCCCCGTATCGCAAAGGACCGTGACAATGTGTTTGCCTTTATTTTCCGCGCGCCGCGCGACCTTAACGCTTGCCGCAATATTCGCCCCAGACGATATCCCTACCAACAGACCTTCTTCTCTAGCCAATCGCTTGGCGTATTCCCCCGCCTCTTCTTCAGATACGGTCAGGATCTCATCTATAAATTCTCTTTTTAATATTTTCGGAATAAATCCGGCACCGATACCTTGTATTTTATGCGGAGCGGCTTTCCCTCCGGAGATCACCGCCGATTTTTCCGGTTCAACTCCGATGATCTTTATTTTGGGATCTTTATTTTTTAAAAATCCTCCTACTCCCGTGATCGTACCGCCGGTCCCAATGCCCGCAACAAAAATGTCTACTTTCCCATCCGTATCCTTCCATATTTCCACGGCGGTCGTCTTTTTATGGACCATAGGATTGGCGTCATTATCAAATTGCCGCGTCAAAAATGAATTAGGGATCTCTTTAGCAAGATCCTCGGCCTTGTCAACAGCTCCGGCCATACCCTTATCGCCCGGGGTCAGGACAAGTTCAGCGCCCAAGATCCTTAAAAGCGCACCCCTCTCCTTACTCATAGTATCGGGCATTGTAAGGATCAGTTTATATCCTCTGGCCGCGCAAACGAACGCGAGCCCGATCCCGGTATTTCCACTTGTCGATTCGATTATGACCGTATTTTTTTTTATCTTTTTTTCTTTTTCTCCCTTTTCTATCATCGCGAGCGCGACACGGTCCTTTATACTGGAGAGTGGATTAAAAAACTCTGCCTTAGCAATAATACTCGCATTCAACCCCTTGCTGATTTTATTGAGCCGAACAAGAGGGGTGCCGCCTATGGTTTGTGTTATGTTCTCGAAAATTCTCATATTATTATTTCTTACGCTTTTTTCAAGGCTTGTTCTAAATCTTCTATAAGATCTTCGACGTCTTCTATCCCTATCGATAAACGCACGAAATCTTCCGTTACCCCTGCGGCTTTCTGTTCTTTTGCCGAAAGCTGCTGGTGCGTAGTTGATGCCGGATGGATCGCAAGGCTCTTAGCGTCCCCGATATTCGCGAGATGGCTGAATAGGTCGAGCGCATTAATGAATTTCTTACCGGCCTCAAGCCCTCCCTTTATGCCAAAACCCAGGATGCCGGAATAAAGACCCTTTTTAAAATATTTTCTGGCGATCTCATGCTGAGGATGTTCGACAAGCCCGGGATAATTCACCCACGAAACTTTTTTGTGTCCTTTTAAGAACCTAGCGATCTCGAGCGCATTCTCGCTGTGCCGGACCATCCTTAAATGGATCGTTTCCAGCCCTAATAGAAATAAAAAGGCATTAAAAGGGCTCAAGCATGCCCCTATATCCCTAAGTAAACTGACGCGCACCCTGACCGCGAAAGTAATATTCCCGATACCTTCGACGTTCCCAAAAGTTTCGGCAAATTTCAGGCCATGATAACTGGGATCCGGTTCGACAAAATGCGGAAATTTACCGCTTGTCCAGTCAAAATTTCCAGAATCCACTATAACTCCACCGATAGAGGTCCCGTGTCCGCCTATATATTTTGTCGCAGAATGGATCACTATATCAGCGCCATACTGTATCGGATTAACGAGAGCAGGCGTCCCCACGGTATTATCGATAACGAACGGTATACCATTCTTATGAGCGACCTTTGCGACCTCCTCGATGTCTATAGCGTCCAGTTTTGGATTGCCCAACGTCTCCGCGTATAAAACTTTGGTTTTGTCCGTGATCGCCTTCTGAAAATTTCTCGGATCTGTTGAATCAACAAACTTAACCTTTATACCCATATTGCGCAACGTGTAACAAAACAACGTGTGGGTTCCCCCATACAGGCTGCTTGAAGAAACTATCTCATCTCCCGAAGAAACCAAATTAAGAATAGCAAGCGATATAGCTGCTTGTCCGGACGACATAGCCACGGCCGCCGTGCCGCCTTCAAGCTGCGCCACCCGCTTTTCAAAAACATCCGTTGTCGGGTTCGTCATTCTGGTATAAATATTCCCGAATTTTTTTAAGGAAAACAGGTCCTGCGCTTCTTGCGTGTCACGGAACACATAAGAAGTGGTTTGGTAGATTGGCACTGCCCTTGAACCGGTCGTCGGTTCCGGAGTATATCCTCCGTGTATGGCCAAAGTTGCCGGATTCCATTTTTGCTTCTTCATATTTTACCGCCTCTATTTTATCAATTTAAAAACATAATCGTTAATCACTATTCCCACGACCAGTATTCTTTATTGTTAAGTCGGGTCTCTCGAATAGGTTCTATGCGGGTATTCGCCCCAAAAAGATATCCCGATCCATATAGACTGTGGAACCAGTAAACAACTTCCTTCCATGCATAATACGTCAAATATTCCCATAACGGCGGAGACACTTTTCGAACCTCAAACGTGACGTAATCATGGTTGACCATAACCCTTACATAATGCAAATATCCGCCCTCTTCTTTTGGAAGTTCTATCAGCATGCCACCCCCGCCGGTAACCACGTAATTTACGCCGTCAAAATTCTCATCCTTGAACATATGGCGGTGCCCGGTGAAAACCGTATTCACGCCATATTCCGCGCATAATTTTCTGAACCGGTATGCCCACGGACTATTATCCATGTTATACCAATCCTGCTGATACGGGTCGAACGGGGGTTTGTGCATTACAACAAATGTATGCGTATGCTTCTTTCCCTCTTTCAACTGTTCCTCGACCCATTTGAATTGTTCATCGCTCAAGTTGCCGCCTTCGTTGTCAAGAACGATAAAATATGAGTTCCGATCCACAAAAGCGAATTCTTTTTTTCCGCAGAATTTTTCAAAAAGTTTTCTCTCGTCATGATTGCCTATTGCCGTGATCAAAGGAAACTTAATAAGTTTTTGTATCTTTTTAAAAGCCGTGTAATCGGACAACTTACCGTTCAGGGTAACATCACCTATGCTCAGAACAAAGTCTATAGGAGTCTTTCTGAACCGGTCTTCCCGATTGATGTTCCAAACATTCTTAAGAGCCGCCGCATCATTGAATAAAAGACCGCAATGCATATCCCCTATTACGATAAACGAAAAATACGCGCCTTTATTGTCTTTGAGCTTCTCAATATTTGCCTCATTATTATCCCCGGGGCCCGCTCCCTCCATAAACCAAAATGGTATAAGCGGAAGGAACGAATAAATGATCACAAAAATGAAAAGAAGGATAACAACCCTCTTCCATCCGGATTCCATAATACTCATATGCTCTTCCTTTCACCTTATGATTTTAACAAAAAAAACGCTCTCTACCTTCTTAACTCCACGATCTCATATTCGATCAGGCCCGCAGGCACTTGGATCTCAACCGTTTCGCCGATCTTACGGCCCAGTAAGGCCCTTCCAACGGGAGAAGACACGGAAATTTTATTCACTTCAAAATCCGATTCCTCTTCTGAAACCAATATATACTCGAATTCCTCGCCAGTCCTTTTGTCCTTTACTTTAACTATACAACCTAGGAGAGCTTTGTCCTTTGGGACCGTCGTGTCGTCAAGTATCCGAGCGCGCATAAGGATATCTTCTAGCTCATTTATCTTTTTTTCATTATGGGCCTGCGCTTCTTTCGCGGCATCATATTCCGCGTTCTCGCTCAGGTCCCCATGTGACCTTGCTTCGGCAAGCGCTTTTGCGATCTCCCGTCTCTTCTCGCCCTTTAACCGCTCTAGTTCCACGCAGAGCTTGTCCCTGCCCTCTCTTGTTAACATAATGCGTTCTTTACCCATTTTTTCTCCGTCCTTTGAAAGCTCATTATAGCACCAAAACAAAATATGTTTAATAAATTATATATTACCTAAAAAGATATGACAAACAAAAATTGAAAATGATTGAGTACCGAACCCTGCGGGTTTTTTACCTGTGGCAGCAGATAATTCGAACACCTCTGCTGCTTTGCCTCGCAAAGCAAACGCGGGGGCTGACAGGCCCCGTGAAAAGCCCGTAAGATATTTTAAGTTTATGCCCCGGGAATAGATTGTTTGGACATTTTTAACAGAACACTTTCTTTATTTTAAGAAAAAGAAAAACATATTGTTAGTTATAAAAAAGTTGGACTTCCACATCTTGCTTTCTACTCTTTTAGCAGTAAACTTAAAATTAGAACTAGAACAGCTCTTTAATAGTCAACATTATATCGTTATCAAACGATAAAGGCAAACTATCCGAAAGGATAGGACCGCAAAGTCGTGAGCCTAAATCTTACACAGTTTTAGTGTAAGATATGGTTGTCTGATTACCGAATTTGGTAGAACTTTTCCATCTCTTACCTGACTTTTTGTGGCCTTACCTCGAATACTCGCCTTTATCTCACAAAAAGAAGGATGGTAAGACATGGGGATGTCTAATCAAAAAATATTTTTTAAGATCTCAAGCTCAGTTGTTCTGCTACTCTTTGGCAGCTCGGTGATCTTTCCTGCCGTACACTCTCAGTCACAGGAAGCACTATTTTATCCGCAACGAGGCATGTGTTACGTTACATGGGAAAAAGACCGTTTCTCTTCACAGTATTCTAACGAATCCCTGCAAAAGCTTGTCTCTATAGGTGTCGACTATATATCCATCTGCGTTACTTACTACCAAGAGAAATATAACTCAACCGAAATAAAGGCGACCGAACAAACCCCAAGCGACAAGAGCATCCAGTATGTAATAAAGAACGCACATAAACTTGGCCTTAAGGTAATGCTTAAACCCCACGTTGATCTGATAGATAGATATGACGGAACTTATTGGCGTGCGGATATAGGGTTTGTAACTGAAGAAGATTGGGAAAAATGGTTCAAAGAATACGAAAAGATCATACTCCATTATGCCCAGATGTGCAAAGAATATGAAGTAGAACTCTATTGTGTCGGCACGGAACTTTCTTTTACCGCCCAAAAGGAATCCCGCTGGCGCGATCTGATCGCAAAGGTCCGCGCAGAATGTTCCTCACAATTGGTATACGCGGCGAACTGGAATGATTATAAAGATGTAAATTTTTGGGATGTGCTTGATTATGTAGGCATAGACGCATACTTTCCTATCTCAACGAAATCAACCCCCACGCTGGAAGACCTAATAAGCGGGTGGAAAAAATGGGAATGCGAGATAGAATCATGGCTGGAAACGGTCAATAAAAAAATAGTCTTTACGGAGATAGGTTATCCTTCCACTAGCCACGCCGCGATAACTCCATGGGAAAACCCAACAGGCGGCAACCCCGATGTGGACATACAGGCAATATGCTACAAAGCTTTCTTTGAAACCATCTGGAACGAGCCATGGCTCGCAGGTGTCTACTGGTGGAAGTGGGACACGAACGTTAACGCCGGCGGAAAGAATAATAGACAATTCACTCCGCAAAATAAGCCCGCTCAGGAAATTGTCGAGCTGAATTATAAAAATGTCGCATCTAGAGATACCGACGCTGAAAGCGCTTAACTAAGCTGCCGCTCTAGCATATTTTACGCTATCATTTTACGCGATAATTTGAATTTTTTTTAGTTCATGGTAAGATATACTCCGCGTTAAATGCTACCCTAAACATAGATCATTATTATGCAGATCCAAAAAAATATAATTTTAAATATTATTCTTCTGGCCCTGTTCCTTTTTTTGTCCCGGACCTCGCCGGCATCCGGCGAAAAGACTTTACCGATACAAAAAGGCATATGTTATGCTGCGTGGGATAAAGACTCGTATTCAACACCACGCTCAGATACCTCCCTGAAAAAACTTTCCGAGACCGGAGCAAATTACGTTTCTATTATAGTGACCCAATATCAGGATAGACGTGACTCCGTTGAGATAAAACTATCGGAAATAACACCTAGCGACACGAGTCTACGCCATGTGACAGACAAAGCTCATGGTTTAGGGCTCAAGGTCATGCTAAAACCGCACATAGACATCCTAAAAAAGGACTCTCTTTCGTGCTACAGAGGTGACATAACTTTTAAAAGCGAAGAAGAATGGGCAAAATGGTTCAATGAATATCAAAAATTCATACTACATTACGCTACGCTCGCCGAAAGCGCTAAGGTCGAAATATTCTGCATCGGAACGGAATTAAACTCAACTACAGGGAAAACCGGTCAATGGAAAAAGATCATCAAGGCGATACGGAACGCTTATTCAGGCAAACTTGTCTACGCATCGAACTGGGATAGCTATAAAACCATCGCGTTCTGGGATGAATTGGATTTTATCGGCATTGACGCGTATTTCCCGCTTACGAATAAACCAGAGCCTTCGATCTCCGAAATAAAACTGGGTTGGGAAAAATGGAAAGCGGAACTACGAGATTGGCACAATAACACCAAAAAACCCATCATAATAACCGAGATCGGCTATCCCTGTGTAACATACGCCCCGGCAACACCATGGGAATGTAATTTTAGCGGTAACGCTGAACCGGAAATACAGGCCAAATGTTATGAGGCTTTTTTTGACACAATGTGGGGATGCCCTTGGCTGTCCGGAGTCTACTGGTGGAGATGGGATACAAATTCTTACGCTGGAGGAAAACATAACCGCGATTTTTCACCGCAAAATAAACCTGCTCAAAAAATATTAGAAAAATATTATAAGGAACCCTAACTGCGATCTACATGGGACGAACTGGTCAGCTTTTTTTAAAGGTATAACGGATTACGGGAACGATCTTTAATCTTGGGCTTACTCTTTACTCTCTGTTCCTGTGGTTTTATCTTCTGAGTGGTCGATTCCGTGGGTTTTATTTCTTTTTCAGATACGATCTCTTTTTTTTCTTCCTTGGCGGGGACAAAACGCCAATCTATAAGAGCTTCCTTCTCATCGAAAAATAAATATACTTTTTCTCCGGAAAAATAAGACGCATCGCCGGGTTTGTAGACCCAACGTTTTATTGTCGCGCCGTTTTCGTTCACAGTCACTACGGATCTGCCGTATTTTTCGATTATACTTTCGGCACTTTCGCCTTTTTTCAGTTCATTTCTATCTACGGCAGTTTTTATTTTTTTGTAGTTTCCTGTTTCGTTTGCCAGTTCCTTTATTTTGTTTCCATGTGCCTCGCCTATTTCCATAAGCCGCTCGGTGCTTCTTTTCATCTTAACATATTTTTCTTTTTTAGCCTGCGCGGCATAAACAGAAATAAAAACACAGTTAAAAAATAAAATAAAGCTCAGTAAAAAAATACCGATCTTCTTACTCATATTTATCACAACCGCATATTTTAGGGGTTTTTCACTAAAAGGCATCAATACTCTTTAAGAGAATTAACCAGTTTGCTCGCTTCGGGGCTTAGCTTCGCTCTCCCCGACAAAATATCCTCTATACTCAGGAGACCTCCGTAATAGTCATCGTCAAGATTTTTCATCGGGCTGACAATCGCACCTTTTAAGGAAACCCCGGCAAAAAGGCCTTTATTTCTTGAATATGAGAAGATCCCGGTCTTCATAAGCACGTCCGTCGCCATTTCGGCGTCCCTGCCTACCGGTCCGGCCGCAATCGACACATCTCCGCCCAAAGTCACGTTCTCATGCATGAGACTATCCACGCCTCTTTCATTGGTAATAACTAACACCAGATCCGTTATTTGTCCGCCCAGCTGAAATCCTAGACTAGCACCCCCTATAGAAAGGAAAACCGGCGCGCTCCATTTGTCTGCATCCCTGCGCAGAAGAACCCCCTCTCCATACTGCCCGCCTAAAATAAAAGCTCCTTTTATTACCGACGGGAATATAGCAATACCATAACATTTTTCAAGAAGGTCCTTCGGTATCGCAGTATCGGGCATGGCTTTCATTTCTTCAAGCACAAGTCTTGCTTCTCTGATACGGCTGTCAAGTCTGCCGTTGTCAGGTTCATCAGCAAAAGAAAAACCCGCGATCAGTGTTAAGCATAACAGCCATAATATTATTTTTGATCCGGAATTCCGCACATTGTGTTTTCTCATTTCACTCCTTTATAAAAGTTCCGCCGCCATTGATGCCAAAGGGCTCCTCTCGCTTTTTGTCAGCGTTATGTGCCCAAACATTCTCTGCCCTTTCATTTTCTCAACGCAATACGTCAGACCGTTGCTTGAAGAATCCAAATAAGGGTTATCTATCTGATACGGATCACCCGTAAGCACGATCTTTGTGTGGCTGCCGGCCCTGCTAATAACTGTCTTCACTTCATGCGGGGTCATATTCTGCGCCTCATCGATTATTATGAACCGATCAGGAATACTTCGCCCCCTCATAAATGTCATAGCCTCCAACTCGATTATTTCTTCTTTTATGAATTTTTCTATCTGGGCTTTTGTTTTGACTTGCGTCGCTTTTTCTTTTTTCTCAGCGTTAAAAATATATTCTAAATTATCGTATATCGGCCCCATCCAACTTTCGAGCTTTTCCTCTTTTGTCCCGGGAAGGTAGCCTATGTCCCTGCCCAAAGGCATTACGGGTCGTGAGATCAAAAGTCCCGCATAGGATTTATCCTTAATTATCTTATGGAGCCCCGCGGCGATCGCAAGCAGCGTCTTCCCCGTCCCGGCAGAACCGACCAGTGTCACAAGGTCGATATCATCATTAAGCAAAAGCTCAACAGCCATAACTTGTTCTCTATTCCTCGGCTTGATAGACACCACATTCGACTTATTAAAAATAAGCGGCATCAGTATCCCGAACTCTTCTTTATATCTTCCTATTGCAGTATGCTTCGGGTTTTCCTGATCAACAAGGACCGCGAATTCATTCGGGAAAAACTCATTTTCCCTTACTTTGAATTCTCTGGACTGATAAAAATTATCTATGTCGTCCTTGCCCGCGTCTATCGTATGCCATCCGCTATAAAGATGTTCAAAATCAACTTTCTGTTTCTCGAAGTCGACACTTGTTATCCCCAAAGCGTCGGCCTTGATCCGAGCGTTTATGTCTTTGGTAACAAAGATCACAGTCTCACCTTTTTGCTTCAGAGAGTAAGCGGCGATAAGTCTCCTGTTATCGGCGATGCTGGCAGAAAGACCGGATTTTTCGAATATATCTTTTTCGATCCCTATCGCTATTTTCAACAGCCCACCGTTATCCAGCGGAAATCCTTCCCCCGGTTTACCTCTATGTCTTGAGCGAAACTCATCCAGCATGCGAATGGCTATCCTCGCGTTCCGCCCTTTTTCATCGTGGTTCCTTTTGAATCTATCAAGCTCTTCTAAGACTTCGATGGGCAGAAGCACAACATTATCCGCGAATGAAATGAGAGAATTCGGGTTATGCAGTATTACGTTAGTATCAAGAACGAATGTTTTTCTCAATGTAACCCCTTTCTGAGATTTCCGCTAAAGTTTTTTGACCAGCACAGATATCCTTTTTCCGAACTTCTTGCACTGTTTCTTGACTCGTTCATCCGGGCTCCCTATCGAAACCGGACCATAATGATCGCCGGCTTCGTTACCCTGTATGACCATACCATGTATAAGCATGGCCTGCAAAATATCCAGTATCGTGGTCTCGTTCCCCCCGCCTATATTCGCGGCTGAAGAGAATGCGCCTCCTATTTTGCCGGCAAATTTTCCGTGATATTTTACCGAGTCATCGAAAAATTTCTTCACCTCGTAGCTCATAGCGCCATAATACGTCGGAGAGCCTATTACAAGACCATCATACTCTAAAAACTTTCCCGGATCAAAATCCTTAATACTAAAAAGCCCTACTTCTACTCCAGGTTCTTCTTTCGCACCTTCGGCTATAAATTTTGCCATGGCTTGCGTGTTGCCCGTTTCGGAATGGTAAACAACCGCTATTTTTTTCATCATAGCCTCCTTCACTCGAACAGTTCACAATGTATTATAATCGAAAACACATCAAACTAAAAATAAAATGTTCATCTCTCGTACAGCTATCCCTTAAAAGGAAAAAACATCCATTATCCGGCGGATATGACTATTCTTCGATATCGGAGATGTATTCCGTTTTGATCCTTAACGGCGCCCTGATTATATTACTCTTTATATCCTGATCCTCTTTTGAAAGCTGCGTTATAATATCTCTGACAACCGCCCTTTTGGAATTACGGTTCATCGGGCATTCCGATTTAATTTCAGGAAGAGCGGCCTTTTCCGCGTAATCCCTTATTTCTTTCTCCTCAAGTAACACCAAGGGCCTCACGATCGTGATCTTCCCGCCAAAAAGCATCTGAACGGGATTTATACCCGATATTTCACCGGCCCAGATCATGTTCATCAAAATCGTCTCCGCGATGTCGTCTTTGTGGTGGCCCAAAGCGATTTTCTTACAACCAAGCTCATCCGCTGTCTCG
>JAQUNB010000009.1 GCA_028717825.1 Candidatus Omnitrophota bacterium | reverse complement strand
TCCTCAAGATATGGTATATTTTCGGAGTATGCCTGTATCAATTTCCCCTGAAAAAACTCACCTAAAGCCGGCATCCCCCTTGACAGCCATACATATAAATGCACCTTGGCTTCCGACAAAGTCCCATATTTTCTAACTGCCAGCACTAGACCCACACAAGCTATTATTGCAACAATTATTCCCCCCCAAGATACACAGTCTAAAAACGTAACATCCTTATTCGCCCCGCATCCGGGCAAAAACAATATAAGTACAGGCAGGATCTTGCGAATAATTACTTTGATGTTGGGCGTTTGCACCGGTTCGGCGTCCGGTTCCTTTTGTTCAACGGTTCCTTGTCCTGCGGGCATTTCAACTTCAGCGACAGGTTCGGTTACTTTTACTCTTTGTATTTCTTGTACTCTTGGATGCGGTTTTTCGAGATTTGTATCGTTTTTGGTCAAGATCTTAACGGCATATTTGTTCCAAAGCCAGTCGAACCCGGCAAGATTTTCTGCGGACGGGTTATCCTTTTTAGCAACCAATATGAGTATTTGTTCATTATCGATCCTCGTATAAGGAATAACGATCACATCGTTTTCGGGCATGAATTCCGGGAAAAAGTCCTGTGAATAGCCCTCTTCTATGACTTTCTTAAAAGCACCAAGCGGGCCGATCTTACTAAGTTCTATTCCGGTTGTGATATTCTGGTTGTTAAATGCCTGCCAATCCGAAACATAACTCTCTAATAGTTCGAATGGGATCTTCTTATCAAAAAGTGCCTGTGCTATTGTGTGAACGGAAAAAACAAGGTTCTTTTCCACACCAAAAATAGAGGTCTTCCACGCCGTGTTTGCTTCTACCATCATTTTCCGTTGTGACATTATTTCAGCGGCGATGTTATTATAGGAATGCTGGTCGGACGGATACGCCCATGAAATATCGAGGGCAAGGAAAGAAATTATGACAAGAACACTTACAATTTTAATCAGAGGATTTTTCGCAATTCTGCTCATTAAAAATTCCCTTCTTTTAAACATTTTAAAATTCTTATCTATCCCAAAGACGACAAAACCCTTCCTGTTTTGCCGTCTATTTTCGCAAAACGAAAGGGTTTTGTAAAAAATCGTAGTTCATCTAACTTTATTATAACGCTATTTGTTATCTCATTGAATAGCTATAAATCAACCTATTTTATAACTAACTGGAAAACGCTTCAAACTACACAACTAAACCTAATTCATTGTTATCGTAACTCATGTCTCGTAGCTCGCGTCACTCGGCCCACGGCCCTTGTTACAAAAGACGAAGAAATGTCCATTGTTTTCACCAACACCATATACGTTCCTTAATTCGACACGCGTTCTTCTCGACTACATACGCTCTTAAACCGCGTCGTCTACGAACCGCCCACATACGTTCTTGTCCTTACACGATCACGCTTTAGACAACAGGTCTCTGATTATTTCAAGCGCCTCGGCAAGCTCTTCAGGCGTGTCTATGTCCCGCGCATGCGGAAGTTGGATGCTAATACGTCGGTTAGCGGGATCAAAAACAGTTTCGTACTCGTTGTCCGCGTTCAGCTCGTCTACGGTCTTTACATTGGGTATCATTTCATAGAATTTTTGCAGGGATTTTTCTTCAAAACCAAGATATTTACCTATCGCGAAAAGTATCATCTCGGTAAGAGGTACATAAGCATTTTCAGGAAGGTCGTTGTCCTTTAGTAAAACAACCAGCCGATTCTCCCCAACCCCTTCAAAATAGGCACTATTCGAATCGGTTGTTACGACTATGAAATCCTTATATTTTTTTAACCCTTCTCTATCTTTAACTTTTTCGGCATTAACTTCGATTATTTCCAATTTTTCTAGGAAGTCCTTGAGTTCTTTATTATTACCGTTCACGCTCGTGAACACTTTAATAAGGCGACCCATCTCTTTTCGTATCATGTCATTTTTATTAAGCATCGCAAATTTATCATCAACAAGGATAACTGCCTTATCTTCCCCCAAACGATGCTTCTGGGCCACAAGATGCATCAACTGCTCCACCAAATACGGTATAACATTCCGGGCGTTTTCTACGATATCGCTTTTGCCGAAAGTTTTCATCGGAACATCATTTTCTGGAGACCACGAGATGCTGTACTTCGCGGCAATATTCCTGTAAAGTTTCGCAAAGAACATCTTGTCATCCGAAAGATTTTTATTCTTAGTAATATCCGTAATATCTATTAACCGAAATTTCGTTTTGTCTTCAGCCGTCTCATATAGCCGCTCTTCCCGTATCTCATCAGTTTCCACCACATCATCCCCCTCAACCTTCAAAACCGGTCCGCATGGCGTCGTGTTTAAGTGGAACGGGATTACCGATGTTTTGTTAATACGGGCAAAGAACGCGCCGATGTTATTCAGTACATGTTCCTCCGGCCCCAAGGCGCTGTGGCGAAAACTTATCATTATGTCGATATCCTTCGGCTTTACCTTCATCCATCCGTGCGAAAAACTTCCCGCGATATAATACCGCGTTATAACATGTTCTTCTTTCAGTCCATTCAAGAATCTTACTACTTCACAAAGATTCGGATACAACTCTGTCAGAACATTACAAACTTCTTCCACCTGTATTTCTCTCGCCGTAGAGTTGTGTTCTTCTCTGGACAAATATTCTATAGCCGCGACTATTTCGTCCTCCGTAAAACCGTTCGTGAGTTTTACAAGTTCGTTGACGGATTTTACACCATATTTTCTTATCAACGCCCTGACCTGATTTATGATACTTTCCCCAATATTATCTTTCGCCGCGCCTTGGTCGCCCCCATTTTTTCCTTTTTGTCTTTTTTCCTCTCCGCTCCGCGATCCGACCCACATCTTTTTCGCTTCTTCGGCACTATACCCATTTTTTGACCTGAACGCTTTAATGTGAAATTCCGGTTTACCCTGATGTACTTCTACTTTAATAAGCTGCATTGTAAACCCGCTCTTTGCAAAAATATCTCCGATCCTGCACTTATTGGGCATGTAATTCCTTAAAAAACCCTTTTCATCTACTCCGTCTTTATCGTATACTGAATTCAAATATTTCAACGTTCCTTCTTCTGCCACCACAGATTCGATACTACATCCTTCCGGCACTATCTCACCTAAAAGCTTCATAAACGCAGGATATATGCCATGGCCACGTAATTTTTCGTCGACGAACGAATGCCCGATAAAGATCACATCATCTTCGGGGAAATCCCGGAGATAAAGATCCACATAACCTACACGGCTGCCCTTTTCATCAAATATATCCATTACAAGCGTTCCTTCTTCGTGTTCGACCGTATATTTGCGCCCCGTATCGTCATAAATTATTTTTCCATTTAATTTTTCAAAAAGCTCTTCTTCTGTAATCTTATTCCTGATGATCTTATCGCCCCGTGGTGTATCCCCGTGTAATCCTAACTGCATCTGTTCCATTGGTTGTCGATAGTATTCTCTGACTTTTTGGGCCTCAGGCGATATAAAAACATCCCCCCCTAAGATCTGCGCCTGTTTGGCCAGTGCCTGTAGTGCGTTTTCCACCCACCCTAGGTACATGCCCCTGACGGCTTTGGAATCGGACTTTTCAAAATGCGGCGAAGGCAATATACTTGCGATCCGGACAGCGGCTCTACCGTTTTTATAAATAAAATCAACCTCGATCACACCAAAAGCCCCTTTCTCGCCTATTAAATTACTTCTCGGCTTATCTAAAATATTCAGTTCAGGATGGCTCGTTTTATACGACTCTTCAGGAATAACACTAAAATAGTTCTGTTTCGGCGCAAAAATAGTATCCAATGAAATGACCGCCGGTATTACCCTATTATCCTGTTTCCACGAAAATTCTTTCTTTTCAAGAAAAGCGTTCCTGAACTGTTCCCCGAATGAGACCTCCGAGATATGCAATAAAATTTTTTCGCTATCTTTGTCCAAACAGTGATCCGCAGCAAGAGCCGAAAGCAGTTTACCGTAATAGTAGTCATTCAGGGTATCCAGCGAAACAAATTCTCTTGTTTTAAAACTTTTTATCGCATTAAGAACATTCTTATATTTATCGCCCGTTTTCGACAGTGACCGTGATAATTTCGAAAGATCGTTGATCTCAAGCATCCGGACGGTATCCCAAAAAGCTATGAACAAGGGATTGTCGGTCTTCTCAGAAGGTTTATCCGGCCGTTTCACATGCATACTGATATTATGCGCGGCAAAATACAAAAGTGCGCGGATAAGGCGAGGGGAGCCTCTCCCGACATTGTTCGCGTTGGCAAATTCCAAATATTGTTGATATTTGTTTTCAAAGATACGTTCAAGGTAGTCAGCGGATTCGCCGTTTAAACGCGCAGCACACCAAGTGTCTCTGAAATCTTCCATGAACGCGTTAAGTAAATCCACCAGCACCGCCCGGCGCTTGACAAAACCAAGATATTCTTTAGCGCTATCGGTTTTTCCTTTTTCCATGTTCACAGCGGCTATTTTCAGCATCTTATCCATTCCCGTAAATTCCGGCTCACCTCTGTATTTATTCTCCTTACCTGTCTTCCTGTCCTTAAAGCGTCCGCCGAGCCAAAAATACATTTTCCATATGCTTCCGATGGCCACTCTCTTATCACTGTTATCAATAATTTTTAATATCTCGTCAATCCGCTTGATGACGTCACTATTGTGCTGACGCACCATTTCCCTATACTCCCTAAGCCTTCCTTTTGAAATACCGGCTATTTCGCGTTCCAAGCTAAAATATCTGACTTTAAGCAAGCTCGACATCACTCTTATCATTTCGAGTACGCTCCAATATTCGTTTTCCTTCAGAAGATCACTGGCATCTATGGCCGCTTCCGAGATAATGTCATTCTCTTCGACAATCGCAGTGCCGGGTTTTTTGATCAGTTTGCGCAAAATACCGTTTAGATCTTTTTTCTCATTAGGTGAAAGTATTTCCCCACGAAGATCCCAACGTATAAGTTTTTTGTTTTCAAGCAACCCGACATATCTTGAAAGTTCATTTATATTTCTGTTTATGTTTTCTCGTTCCACAAAAATACTGTCAATTGTATGGTCACATGCGCGTATTGCCTGCCATAAAAGTTGAGATATATGTTCTCTTCGCTTCTTGACCATGACTTTTCTTTTGCCCGGCAGTTCTTTTTTTACATATTGCCCCTGAAATACCGAGAAAATCCTCTTTTTGCGGTCTTCCCAGACCTTTTTTTTGTTCTCCGTACCTCTTTTTGCTTTCGACAGCATAATAAGTTCCTCCCCTATCAGCTGCCATGCCGAAAAAAGATAACTACATGCAACCGGCTCGTTCTCATTATCGAAATATCGAAGCGCATTCAAGATCTTGTCCTTTAACTCTTTTGTATAATCGCGTTCAAACGTAAGATTAAACTGATTCTCACCACTGTCAATGAGCATAGCAAGTTCAAGCCTCAATAATTCTTTAAGTGAAGCAAGCTCCTGTTTACACTCGGTAAGTTTCTTTTCATCATTCGCATTATATTCTGCGGTAATTTTGTTTTTCAAATGCCTCCGTTCGGTATATAACCTGATAAATCTCAGATTTATTTTAGGGATCTGACGGAAATAATACGAAAGAATATCAATGCGTTCTTCAAGGCCGGGGATCTTGAGATCCGGGATAGTTTCAAGCGCCGCGCCGTTTTCGATAAGCCTTCGCGCCGTCTTAAGTTGTTCGTCGTCAGGCAAGGCAGGTAGTTTGCTAAGAATAGATCGTATATTTTTTATTTCTTCCGGCGGAGCCTTTAAATACCTTTGCATCAGCACATATCGGTATTCGGAACCGTTTCTATCCACATTGAGTATGCCAAGTTTTACCATACCTTCCAGCTCAGTCGCGGCTGTCGTGTAAGAATAATTCTGAGTTCCATCTTTTTCCCTAAACTTCCGGAACTCGGTTCGGGTAAATACCACGGCTTCTTTTGTATCCGGCGAAACAAACTTCTCGAGCACGGTATTGAACCCATGGATAATATCGCCTTTGCCGGTCTCTCCCACCGAACCGATGCCTGCGCCGGATTTTCTTATAGGGCCATTCAGTTCATTGCCGTCGGAATCGGTAACTCTTTTTACTTTGCGTTTAATAATTTCGTTGCCCCTATAAAATATAATTTCCCGTGGTATCCCTTGTTCCACTAGCACATCAAAAGGAGTGTCAGGAAACCCAGACTTGTCGACCAGAACAATATTAGCTAATTTTTTTCTGCCGCTTCTGTCCGTTCTCAGCCGAGTGACCCTTCCCGTGATCTTTCTAAAATCATTTTTATCGATCTGCTCATAAAATGACGCAATAACCCGTTCCGGGAGATTTGCTATGATCGATTTAATACTTTCCCCAATATTCTCATATCGCATGAAAAGATTTTTCTCTCCCGTCTCGTCAGGCTCTGTCAGCAACACTAACCCTTTGTTGTCAATAAAACCGGCTTCTATCATATCTTTCCACAGTTCGTTAATGTTCGAAAATTTTCCATAGCTCTGGATTGTTTTTGCCAGAAGATCCTTATCTAAAACTTTTCCAAAAACCAGCTTAAGCTCATGTTCTTTTTTAGTGTTACCATCCGCATCCAAGATCCTAACCTTATCAATGTGCCCCTGTATCATATCAATTTCCACTTCATCTCCATCATGATCTAAAAAATAAGGTACAGAGCCCTCACTGTCCCCTAATTTAAGAGCCCCTTTTGGCCCAAGCCTAAAACGTTTTATTGTCACATTATTTAATTTCTGCAACTTTTTATTTGAAAGCTTCTCATAAAAAGAATCTTGTAGGAGATCCCTTTTCGGACCTCCATAAATAAGACAAAATTCGGCTCTTTTCGCGATTCTCCCATATTCATCAAAAATTATCACGCTCTCTATTTGTCCTGATTTTACATTAATAGCTACTTCACAATTTGCATAATTTGCACCGAAATTTATGACATTCAAACCTATATGCAATCCGCCATTACTGTTAAGCCTGACTTTTTTTATCACACAGTCACCCAGAGCATCAAAATCCTCTTTGCGAAATTTCCTAAAATGTGTTCCCCTGAAATCACCGTTGACCTCATATATATCCACCCTTATCTGTTCGTAGCCGATCACTTTGTTCTTCTTATCAAAGATCCACACTCGGTAAATATTCCCATCTTTCATACTAAACGCTATATCTTTATCGGGATATTTGGCCAAATTTAGTATAGGATGCCTGTCACCCTTGCGGTACAATCCTCCCCCGCTACCCAATGTGTTCCCAAAAACAACCATATCGGGCTCAAGCTCCAAAAATTCCGAAAAATCATCTTGCTTCGACGACAGTATTACTCGTTGCGATTTTTCCAGAACATCCAGATAGAATCTTTCATTGGCGATTTTCTCATAGATCGCTTTTTGCGCGTACGTTAAGTTGATATCGGGATTCATTTCCAGCGTTTTATGTATTCTGATCGCGTATTCCCGCAAGAGGGGACGACTTATTTTTTCTATTTCTTTCGATGTTTCCGCTTCCGCGCCTTTGAGCCATTCCAAAAGTCTGATATAGTAAAAGAACTTTTGCTCATACGATACGATCTCATCGAGACCTTTTTTCGCATACACCCTGTTCAGCTCTTCCGTGGGAAATCTTTTGTGATATACCCTATTCGAAAAACGCGCTTCTTCTTTAACTATGCCATTAAGATAGAAATAGTGGAATGGACTTAAAAACCCGCCGGCAGGAACAAAATAACGCGCGCGGCTTGCGGCAACGCGGTGTGAGTATCCTAAAACTTTTTCGGTATATTCGTGGTCAGTTAGTTCGGCGAGCGCAGCGGGATTATTCTTAAGGCTCTCTTCGAAATATCTTTGTGTGACATATATCCTTAAAACATCTTCCTTTGCGTCATATACCGGATAGACATAAACAAGTTCAGTTGTTTTCTTGGCCCCTTCAAAACGCGGGATGCCGTATTGTTCGCCTAAATTGTCGATTGTAAATATCTTAATTTCTTTGGGTTGTGCTTTTTTATCCTGTTCCTTTACTGGCGGAGCGTGGACATTGATATAGTTAAGCGCGGCATCGACGGGAACCTCTCTCGTCCGCTCGGTAACATTTCCCCGTGCTTCAGCCACTACGATAAGGTTTCCGATGAACTGCTCTTCCGTTTCTCCCAACTGTTCCGCCCCCGGGGCTTTGAGAGCCTTCTTACGCGCGGCCATAACGTCTTTTACTTGTTTTGCATTTTTCAGAAGAGAATCAAAATTGTATCCGCGTGGAAATCTTTGTAGAACGGTCTTATATAATCTTTCGTTTTTTTTGCGTCCCACAAAATACACTAAAACGTCGTTTCCATCGCAAATATGTGTAAAAAATATGCGCATTTGCTTGTAACTCAATCTCAATGTGCCATTGCCCATCTTTTCTATTTTACCAAGATCGTCTATATGTTTTGCCTCCGCCATTCGGCTAATCGCTGTTAGTATTAATCCGTTGTGCTTCGTGGACGGCTGGTCAAGATTCTCAAAAATACTACACATTTTTGGAGATAGATAGACCCTTCTTCCGCCTTTCCGCAAAATTCTTACTTGAGGTGTTGATGTAAGCTCCTGCGGCTTTTGTCCCCCCGGCACGATATCTGCTCCCCCTGCCTGATTATCCTGCTCGCAGCCTATTCTCTCCTCCAATTGCCTCAATCTACCCTCTTCAATTTGTTTTAGTTCCTTCATCCCTTCTGGAACATCTCCCATCCCATCAAGAAGCTGCCTAGCTTTTTTACATCTTTCTGCCGCATACGCAACATTACTACGGATTAAATGCTCCTCAGCGACGTCAAGATTCTTCCTGACGCTACCAATTGTTTTTCGAGGATCAGCCGCCTCACTTTTATTGCTTGTTTTTTCGGGCACATTCGTTCTTTGCTCGAGCACCCCAAGACATTCTTTCTTCAGCAAAAGAGCTTCCTTATCCTGCGGATTTTTCCCAAGGATCTCTTCACATTTTTCGATCGCGCCGGCGTAATCACCTTTTTCCTTCAGTGTAAGGGCTTTCTCTTTAAGTTTTATCATAGATTTTACTTTTTTCCCCAGATCCGGAAGAAAATCCGGCACAACTACTTTGTCCGTGACCTCGCCAATAATTCTGCTCACTATTTCTTCCGCCGCCTTATAATCTCCTTGTCTAAATGTTTCTAACGCAACTTTGTATTCATAGACCAGTTTCCTATACCATCCAAGAAACTGCATGGCCTGTTCAAAAACTTCTTGATCCCCGGCCTTTTGAATACCTTTCCGAATAATCTCCTCCGCCGCGTTTATTGAGATCTCGGCTTTATCAACATCTATCTCCATCTTACATAATATATTCTCGAAAATAATAGAATTTGCCAGATCAACATAAACCTCGATACTTTTATCGTAATAGCTTAAAGATCTATTGAAATATTCTTCCGCTTTGCTGTGATTGTTCTTAAGCAGTTGAACCTTACCGGCCAAATAGTACAACTTTCCTGCAACATGCGCCTCCACTTGCCAAGTATACGGTTGGATAACATATCCTTTCTCAAATAGAATAACCAGCGAATCCATCACTTTTGCTTCTCTTTTTGTGATTCCTTTCTGGCCTTCTACTATATCCGCAATATATCCCATCGCTAAAGGCATAACCACCCAATAAAAAGTCTCATATTCTTCTTTTTCACTCTGATCATCGGTATTCCCGCTATTTTTATTCTCTTTTAATCTCCACAAGTTTTTTTGTTTTGAATAAACTTCTATACTTCCGTTATATATATCCGCCACCTTATCCCGATCTCTCTTACTCCCCTTTATAAGCTCTACCATCCTTACGATGAGGGGACTAGTAAGATCGATTTTATTGTTTTGCATATTCCTGAGCTGAAGCGCCCACGAATATTGATGAGAAGCATCACTCCGCATCCCCAATTCATCGTAAAGCATCGCCCTAAATTCTACGGATATTGGAGGATACTCATTCCCCAGTTTGAGCGCCTTTTTGATTATTTTAAACGCACCTGTCGGCGTCTGTCCCTCTGCGCCGTTTCCCAAGATGTTTTTTTTGTCTTTGATGATCTCTTTCGTCCTTGCCTCTTCCAGCAATTTCTGCACCGTGCCAAGATGATGGATTATCGTCACAAGCTTTTTGTCCTTATCAGTAAATTTATCAACCTCTTCCGTATCGCAGTGAAAATGCAGGACTTCGTGCAGGCGCCAGAATCCCAAGAAATACCTCTCCTCGGGGGCGGGAAATTTAATATTAAGCATGTGCACAAGAACGCCGTAAATCGATCTGGGAATAAAAAGGTTGTGCGCTCTTATCTTCCCGGTAACCGGATCGCGATATGTCCCCGCGTGCGTTATTAACCCGTCGGCAACATACCCATAACCCACGTTTTCCAGTTCCCGTTTCAGTTCGTCATCATCAACTATATAGATACTTGCGTCTCCGTCCACTTCGGCAACAAAGTTATAAAGAATATCATTAGCTTCAAGTCTTGTAGCATGCTCTTCGATGAACACTATTTTTTTAAGCGCTTTATTCAAGGCACCATGTTCTTCTTCCGTATAATGCCGAACTTCGGCATTTTCTTCTCCGTCTGAAACATCCACGAAGAGCGCTTTGCCGCGCTGGTCTTTTTCTTTTCCAGAGAGCTTATGTTTTTGCCTGATATTCACTGCGATTTTTGTGATATTCTTATATATTTCGCCAAATTGTTTTTCAAAATCTTGTATGACCTTAGTTGAAACTAAAGTTGTATTTATCTCTTTTAAGAGCTTTCTGCCGTTATTTACGGCTTCTACGGCTGATCTAAAAGATTTTAACGCTTCTTTAATTCCAAGGATCTTTTTCTCTTTCAACAAAGCCATTCCCTTCTTCCAAAAATCATTAGCCTGCATAAGAAAAACCTTAACCGGCATTAACAATTCTTCTCTTTCCTTTAAAGTTTTAATAGTTTTAAGGGTTTGCTTTACCCATTCGTTTTCCGGTGATATTACCAATATCTCCTTCAGTATATCTACAGCTTCTTCGATTTTTCCTTCGGCTATCAGTACATTTACTGTTCCTTTTTTCTCACGTACTAGCTCGACCTTTTGCTTTAGCTCCTGCGCCGCATCATCAAGATTAATTATGAGCTCTTTGCCGAGAGATCTTTTTACTATTTCGGTTAGATATTTATCCGTTTCGTCTATATCCCCCACTTTGAGCGCGTTCTCCGCGGATGCCAACAAAAACAGAACTCTCTCCTGTAACAAAACTTGGTTTTTTATCTCGTTCAGTACATCGGGCCGGCCTGTCAGCGTCTCGGCCTCTTCAATAAGTTGTTTAGCTTTTTTTATTGCTTCGAGGTTCTTGTCTCTTTTCACATAACATAAGGCGAGCCTTGCGTAAGGAACAGGGTCAAGAGAATAAAGTTCTTTCGATTTTTCAAAATAGGCTATTGCATTATCCAAATTCTGCTTTTGGTCTTCTTTTTTCTCTCCTCTCTCGGACAACACTTTAAATAACTCAATTTCGCCAAGCGCGATATACAAGATAGAAACCACTCTGTTTATATCGTCATTATTCAGAAAGGTTTTTACTATCCGAGACTTCGTGATCTTAAAGATTTTATCAATAATGTCATTTATATTTGAGAACTTTAAAGGATTTTCTCTGGCGATTTTTAAGACAAGCGCAAGCAACATTGGTAGTTCCAACATAAAATTATTTATTGCCTGTCTGGCTTGAGTCCGCACAAAAGGTGGTTTGGTCGAAACCTTAAATACTGAAAGTCCTTTAATAAGCTGCTTCAGGATCTTTCCATAATCGCTCCCGGCGCTTTTAGACAAAACCTCCATCATCATTTCTTCAACCGGATGGCCGGTAAATATCGTTTTGCGTTCGGCCTTAATAATGTCAAGTGCTTTGCAATAACACTCAAGAGCCGCCCCTGCCTGTCCTACGCCTTCGAACGCCCTGGCCTTGAACTCCCAAACAAGCGAAAAAGACTGGTCTATCGTAACCGCAATATCCGACAGTTTCTTGGCCAATTTGTAATTTTTATCTTCTAACGCTTTGTGCGTCTTTACGAGAAGAAGCATTGTCTTTGCCTGCGTTTTCTCATCCGGTGT
>JAQUNB010000008.1 GCA_028717825.1 Candidatus Omnitrophota bacterium | reverse complement strand
AGGGTCGCCGTTCCGGAGGCGACGACCGCAAAATCACATTTTTCAAGAACTCCGAAAGTGTTATTTCTCACACGTTCAACGGGCAATGAGACATATTTGTCGAGACAGGAATCATACAGGCTTTTATCCAGATTTGAATTTTCCGCGATCATAAAAGTTGTCGCTGGTATCTCTTTATGGATGTTATCCGCCGCCTGAAGCATGGTCGGCAGCAGATAGTCTATTTCATGTTTTCGCGACCCGGGCAAAAGCGCTAAACATAATTTTTTATTGTTACTCTGCGCAGTTTCATTTCCAAGGACTGAGAGGTTTTTGAGCTTTAGTGCGGTGTCAACGAGGGGGTGCCCCACAAATGTACAGTTGACGTCGTATTTTTTTAAGAAAGTTTGTTCAAACCTGAAAATGACGAGGATTTCATCGGTATATTTTTTGAGCGTATATACTCTTTTTTTGTCCCAAGCCCATACCTGCGGGATTATATAGTATATCACCGGAATATTTTTCTTTTTTAGGGTTTTCGCTATTTTTAAATTAAATCCCGGGTAGTCTATAAGGATGGCCAAGCTAGGTTTGCGTCTATCGATGTTTTTAACGAGATGCTTATATTGAGCGTAAATTTTTCCAAGATTTTTTATAACTTCCCATACGCCCACTAAGGATAGATCCCGGACATGCTCAATTAGTTCCACGCCTTCTTTTTCTAAAAGATCTCCGCCGAAACCCCAGAAAGAAAACCCCGGCGTTAGCGGTTTCAGCTCTTTAATAAGCTCGCTTGCGCGCTGATCGCCCGAAGGCTCTCCTGCTATTATGAGTATGTTGCGGTCCATTGTTATAATAATCGGTGAAAACTATTTTTTAGACAAAGGTCTGTTGGGGGATCAAGCTGGCGTTGTTCTTATCGATCTTTTCCAATATCGCTAAAGCTACAGCAAGGGCTTGTCTTCCTTCCTGACCCGAAACAAGCGGTTTCTTATGATGGCGGACACAATCAATAAAGGCCTTAAGTTCTATCTTAAGAGGTTCTTTTTTTCTTATTCCTATTTTTTGTTTTTTGATATTGCCCTCTGTGCCACGGTAGAGGAATGCCTCTTGGTGCATAAAGTCGAGTAAAATATATGAATGTTCCTGAAAGATCCGTATCTTGCGGGTCTCGTCTTTCGTAACGCGGCTCGCGGTTATGTCCGCGATAACGTTGTTTTGAAAGGATAGACGGACATTCGCCATATCTTCATGCTTTGAAACAGTGCTTAGGCCCACGGCCTCTATGTTCTTCACTTTAGAATCCACAAGGCCGAGGATGATATCGATGTCATGTATCATGAGGTCGAGCACAACCCCAACATCCTTGATACGTCTTTTCTTTTTTATCGAGCCCAGCCTTCTGCATTCGATAAATTTTGGTTTAATGATCAACGGTTCGACCGCGCGTATGGCCGAATTGAACCTTTCGATATGGCCTACTTGGATTATAAGATCTTTTTCTTTTGCTATGCGTATTAATTCGTCGGCGTCTTCGAGCGTTTTCGTGATGGGTTTCTCTATGAGCACATGAATCCCGGCTTCCAGAAAATCTTTAGCGACCTTATAATGTGAGCTTGTCGGGACCACGATGCTTACGGCTTGGATCTTCTCTTTAGTAAAGAGATCATGGTAGTCGAGATAATATTTTGTATTATATTTCTCAGCCGTTTCTTTGGCGGCCTTTTTATTCACATCACAGACCGCGACCAGATCGACCAAGCCTTTTTTCTCAAGGACAGAATAAACCTTAGCGTGAAAAGCTCCTAAATGTCCTGTTCATATGACGGCAACTCGTATTTTTTCCATAATAATATTGAAAATTTAAGGTTGTAAGTTTACGAAGTAATTGACTTTTGGGAAATTATAGCACTAATGGATATCTTGGGCAAGTATTAATCATGGGCGAGCGCCGTTGGGAACGAATAAAACCGTATATCGCATATCGTATATCGTGCCGATGAGGACAGGGGGAGGGGGAGTGAAACGAAATACGAAATACGCGATACGAGATACCGCGGCCCACAGGCCGCTAAAGAACTGATCCCTCGACAATAGTGTGCATATATGCTAAAATCTACCAAATTGTTAAGCAACAGGCCGCATGTAAAACTCACAAAACACGAAAGCCAGAGAAAAAATGCGCAATTATTGGAGATTTGTGCGATTGCTTATACCGCATGGGGGTGTTTTTGCCATAGCGGTGGTGTGTATGTTCATGACCACGCTTTTTAGTGCGTCACCTTTAGGCCTTATAATACCGCTGGTCGACAGGATCATCTCAGGCAAGTTTATCGTTATCCCCCAAGGCGTCCACGCCCCGCAAATATTAACGGATCTGGTCAATAAGGTCAACAGCCTCTCAACGATCGAACTCTTGAATATCCTAGTTATACTCGTGGTAATAATGTTCCTGCTAAAAGGGATTTTTGAATTTTTTCAGGAATATTTAATGAATGACGTTAGCCAGCGTGTTGTCCGGGATGTAAAAAATATGATATACAAAAAACTCCAAGAATTGTCCATGGATTTTTATAATAAGCATCCCACCGGACAGCTTATGTCGCGCATCACTTACGATACCGGTATTATACAGGACGCGATAAGCAGGGGCGTAGCTGACACGTTTTTTGAGCCTATCCAACTAGCCCTATACATGGCGTTATTGATCGCTATAAAGGTATATTTCAACGTGCCGTGGAACATTATTATCATAAGCATGGTCCTTTTCCCGTTCATTTTGTATCCCGTTATAAAGATCGGGAAGCGCCTCAGGAAGATCAGCAAGGACTCGCAGGAAAAAAGCGGTGACATTAACAACATGCTGGTGGAAACGATCTCGGGGGCGAAGCTTGTAAAATCGTTTTGTATGGAAAAATATGAATGCGAAAGATTCAGAAAATATAGCGAATCATTTTACAAACTGAACATGAAATCCGTAAAAAGGATGAAATTAGTAAGCCCTATGACCGAGATCATGGGTATCCTTTGTGTCGCGATAATTTTGTGGATCGCCGGTAAAAATATTGTTAGCGGCGAGCTTTCCGCCGGCGTGTTTTCCGCTTTTATCGGAGCTGTTTTCTCAATGATGAAGCCTGTTAAAAAACTAAGCAGTGTTTATGGCATAAATCAGCAGGCCCTTGCGGCTACAGAACGCATATTTGCGCTCTTAGATGAGCCGGTAACCATTCAAGAACGCAAGGACGCGAAAAAGCTGGAGGTCTTCGAGAAAGATGTAGTGTTTAACAACGTCTATTTTGCGTATTCTCAGACAGAAGTATTAAAAAACATCAGCCTTAATGTAAAAAAAGGAGAAATAGTCGCGCTGGTGGGACCTTCCGGCGGCGGGAAAAGTACGCTTGTTAATTTGATACCACGGTTTTATGATCCGAGTAAAGGGGCGGTCAAGATAGACGGCATCGACTCAAGAGAACTAACACTCAATTCTCTGAGAGAAAAAATAGGGCTGGTCACACAAGAAACACTTTTATTTAACGATACCGTAAAAGCGAATATAACTTACGGCCACGAAGATATTGATGAAGAGCAGCTTGTGAGCGTTGCCAAGGCCGCAAATGCCCATGGATTTATCATGGAATTCCCAAAAGGGTATGATACCCTTATAGGGGAAAGGGGGCTGAAAATATCAGGCGGACAAAGGCAGCGTATCGCTATCGCCCGTGCCGTGTACAAAAATCCGCCGATACTTATCCTTGACGAAGCTACATCCCAGCTCGACACAGAAAGCGAAAAGTCGGTTCAGGAAGCGCTGAATAACCTGATGAAGGGCCGCACCGTTATAGTTATCGCCCATAGGCTGAGCACGATAAAACACGCCAATAGGATCGTTGTGCTGGATGAAGGAAGGATTATCGATATAGGGACGCATGAGGAGCTGATTAACAGAAATCCTTTATATAAAAAGCTTTACGAGATGCAGTTTGCAGTGTGATAGACGGCCTTGTAAATATCCCCGCCCCGAAAAATATTCACAAAACACTTGAATTTATACGGATTTTCTATATAATAAACGTTCAGGTCAAAGTTACTTTTTTTCAATTAAACGGTTATTCATCCGGAGGATGATGTATGCGTGGCATACCTAATCACCCATTGTGCCGGAGGTAATCGAAAAAGGAGGAGTGCGGTATGGCGACAGGAACAGAACTGATCAAAGAGTTATTAGAGAGTGGTGTCCATTTCGGCCATCAGACTAACAAGTGGAACCCGAAAATGGGCAAGTATATTTTTGGGGAAAAAAGCGGTATTTATATAATCGATCTAAAGAAAACCGAAGAGGCGCTGTTAAAAGCGTGTGATTTTCTACGCCAGCTGGCCAGCGAAGGGAAAATAATCCTTTTTGTCGGCACAAAAAAACAGGCCAAACAGATAGTAAGAGATGGTGCTAAACGATGCGGAATGTTTTTTGTCAGCGAGAGGTGGCTTGGAGGATGCCTTACGAATTTTACCACCATCCGTCGGAGTGTTGATAAACTTAATAAACTTCAGGAGTCCAAGGTAAGCGAAATATACACGTCTTTAGCCAAAAAAGAAAAGGCCCAGAGAGACCGCGAAGAAGGAAAGTTGCTCAAAAATCTCGAAGGTATCCGCGAAATGGCGAGCCTTCCGCATTGTCTTATTGCTGTTGATGCCGAAGCGGAAGCTATCGCGATCAGAGAAGCCCAGAGGATAGGTGTTCCGGTAGTTGCGCTTGTGGACACTAATTGCGATCCGGACAAGATAAATTATCCTATTCCCGGCAACGACGATGCGATCAAGTCCATAAGCTTTGTCATCTCCAAGCTGGTCGATGCGATCGTTGAGGGACAGAATGAGTTGGCTAAAAAAGGAAAAACTCCGCTTAGAGAAAAGAACGAAGAACAAAAGGAAGAAAAGAGCCAAGCCGTTGAACAAAAAGCGGAAGCGAGCCCGCTGGCAGAGGAAGAGCAAAAGGAAATAAAAAAGGCCGAAGAAGTTGAGACAGCAGGCGGAGAAGAAGAACTATCTAACGGAGATATAAAACTTAGCTAAAATCATCAATTATAAAATTTTGAAAATAAAAGGGGTGTTATCCATGGATATGTTAGATGCAGTAAAAAAATTACGGTTTAAAACCTCAGCCGGCATGATGGAGTGCAAAGAAGCTCTTAAAGAAGCCAACGGAGATATAGAGAAGGCCGTGGAAGTTCTGAGAAAAAAAGGCATAGCTAAAGCGGCTAAAAGGGCCTCCAGAACCACCGGACAGGGAATAGTAGAAAGTTATATCCACATGGGTGCAAGGATCGGTGTTCTTGTTGAGCTAAATTGTGAGACGGACTTTGTTGCCAAGAACAACGAATTTAAAAGGGTAGCCAAAGAGCTTGCGATGCAGGTAGCAGCCGCCAATCCTTTGTATGTTTCCCGCGAAGAGGTCCCGCAGGAATCTATCGAAAAAGAAAAAGAGATATTTATGAACCAGTTGAAAGATAAACCGGCCGGGGTAGCTGCAAAGATCACGGAAGGGAAACTGGATAAATATTATTCGGAAATATGTCTTCTGGAGCAGCCGTATATCAAGGATCCCAACATAAGGATAAAGGAACTTATTACACAGCTCATTGCGACAATAGGCGAGAACATTATTGTTAGGAGATTCGCTCGTTTTGAGGTAGGAGAAGAAGCATAATTTTAGGCTGACCGAGAGCTTTCTAGACAAAAGGGAATTTCTAATATGAACCCGAAGCGAGAGATAAAAAGAGTTGTTCTTAAAATAAGCGGTGAAGCGCTTATGGGGAACCTTGGGTATGGTATAGACCCTGTAGTTATGCAGTCGATCGCAGAAGAAGTTAAAGCAGTGAAGGACTCGGGGGTAGAGATAGCCATGGTCATCGGCGGAGGCAATATTTTTAGGGGCCTGACAGCCGCCAGTCGCGGTATGGATCGTGCTTCAGCCGATTACATGGGGATGCTGGCAACTATGCTTAACGGGCTTGCTATGCAGGACGCGCTTGAAAAGCTCGGCGCGGACACAAGGGTTCTCACCGCTATTGAAATAAAACAACTTGCCGAACCTTATATACGACGGCGTGCCGTCAGACACTTGGAAAAAGGGCGCGTTGTGATCTTCGTATGCGGGACAGGCAACCCGTATTTTACAACGGATACGGCGGCGGCGCTCAGGGCGATCGAGATAGGCGCTGATATCGTTATGAAAGCGACTAAGGTTGATGGTGTATATTCGGCCGATCCGGTGAAATGTAAAACAGCGAAAAAATATTCGAAACTAGAGTATATGGAAGTCCTTAAGAACAAATTAAAAGTAATGGACGCGACGGCAATAAGCCTTTGTATGGATAACAATCTTCCGATCATTGTGTTCAATATGAAAAGAAAAGGGAACATTAAACGTGCCATTAGCGGCGAAGAGATCGGCACGATTATCAGTTAAGGGGTGATTTATATGTTCCAGCCGGAAACTGAAAAGATCGTTAAAGAGACTGAAGCAAAGATGCAGGCCGCTTTAGAAGCGGTAAAGAAACAACTGTTAACCGTAAGGACGGGGCGAGCTCACACGAGTTTGGTTGAGGGGCTCAAGATCGATTATTACGGGACGCTAACCTTTCTAAAGCAACTGGCGAATATTACGACGCCCGAGCCGCGGCTTATTGTTATACAGCCGTGGGATAAGGGTTCCATTGCGCCGATCGAGAAAGCGATCTTGGCATCCGAGATAGGCGTGATGCCGGTCAACGACGGAAAAGTTATAAGGATCTCTATGCCGCAGCTTACGCATGAACGACGAGAAGAATTGATCAAGGTCCTCCATAAAATGGTCGAAGAAGGAAGGATCTCAATAAGGAATTCACGTCACCATGCAAATGAAGTAGCGGTAAAGCTGGAAAAAGACAAGAAAATAACCGAAGATGATAAATTCGGAGCAAAAGATAAAGTGCAGAAATTAACGGATATGTATACGCAGAAAATAGAAGAGCTCCTGAAAGAAAAAGAAAAAGAAATAATGGGTTAATAAAGCGACAAGAACGAATCGTGGGCCGCTAGCTCATCAGGTAGAGCACCACACTTTTAATGTGGTTGTGGTTGGTTCGAGACCAACGCGGCCTACCAAATATAAAAAGTCCGGACAGGCGTAATGCTTGTTCGGACTTTTTATTTTTAAGGGTGTTGGTCTTGAACCAATAAAAGGGGGAGACATAGAGGGAGTAAAGATATTTTCTCTTTGCCGGACATGGGGTCCGCTAAAATGTAAACCTATGTGAGTAAAATACTTATGTAGGTTTTTTGTTTTATCAAGCTTCCATGGTATACTTGAGTGAAGTTTAGCGGTTCGTCAGATTTGAAGGCAGAGAAAATAGACAGGAAGCAGCCGGAATGCGGACTTGTGGAAGACAGGATAGCGTTGATAAACTCCGCAAAATGAGAAATGATTTGAATTCAAAAACTAGAAAAATAATATATAGAGAAGGGCTGATTATCGTAATACTTGTTGTTGCGCCCCTGATATTGTTCCTTTGCGCTCTTGCTGTACCCCATTGTCTCTGTAGTAAATGTTTGAGGTGCAAACTAGACGCGATCTCATTAGGCCCAATATTTCTTTATGCGATATATCTAACAATTCGTTTAATCTTTTATGTAGCGCACCTGGTAAACCGCTTGGTTATTTGGGCGATACGAAGACTAAAGGCTAAATGAACTTAAGAGCTTTTTTATTAGAAGGGGGCATATATGGGACGTTCGGCAGAAGAGAAAGGTTATGAGGCACTTAGCCCGTTTGAGCTTAAAAATAAGTTGATGAGCATGGCGCAATGCTGTCGCGAGAGAATCATGTTGAATGCCGGAAGAGGTAACCCCAACTGGGTTGCTATATCCCCGCGGGAAGGATTCTTTCAGTTTGGCCTGTTTGCACTGGAGGAATCCCAGAGATCGCCGCACAGGCCCGGACTCGGATCCGTGGCGCAGAAAGAGGGATTAGCAAAAAGATTCAAAGACTTTCTTGCAAAGAACTCTGCCAAACCGGGTGTTGCGTTCCTTGATAATGTCTTCATCTATGTATGCGAAGAGCTGAAAATAGACGGGGATGACTTTCTTAACGAGATGGTGGACGCCGTACTTGGCGATCACTATCCCACGCCGGACAGGATGCTTGAGTTGTGTGAAAAGATAGTCCACAAATATTTTGACCAGGAGATGTTCGGTGGCCAGGCCGTAGGGAAATTCGACCTCTTTGCAACGGAGGGCGGCACCGCTGCTATGGATTATATATTTACGAGCTTGTCGGAAAATAAATTGATCCATAAGGGCGACAAGATCGCGATCGGCACTCCCATCTTCACGCCATATATAGAAATACCACGGCTGAACGATTATGAGCTTGTGGAGATAGAGATCAGGCAAGATGAGAATTCCGATTGGCAATATCCCGATTCAGAGATCGAGAAATTGGCCGATCCGGCAGTGAAGGCGTTCTTTCTGGTAAATCCATCCAATCCCACATCCGTCAGCATGCAACAGAGGTCGCTTGATAAGATAACGGAACTTGTTAAGACACGCAGAAAAGATCTTATAATACTTACCGACGACGTATATGGTACGTTCGTCAACGGATTTAAGTCGCTGGCCGCCGCGGCCCCGTATAATACGATCCTCGTCTATTCATTTTCAAAGTATTTCGGCGCTACGGGATGGCGTCTGGGGGTCATAGGCATACATGAGAATAATGTCTTTGATAAGCGCATAGCGGCGCTTCCGGCAGCCGAAAAGGAAGAGCTCCATGCTCGTTACTGCACTGTGGAACTGGACCCGGATCACATGAAATTGATCGACCGCATGGTCGCCGATTCGCGTTCGGTTGCGCTGCACCATACTGCGGGACTTTCGACGCCCCAGCAGGTGATGATGGTGATGTTCTCGCTGTTCTGCCTGACGAATAAAAAGGGCGATTATAAGAAGATGGCACAGGACATCGTGACAACACGGTTTAAGAATTTATATGCGTCTCTTGGGGTGCCTCATCCTGAGAATGCATACGATGCACACTACTATACCACGATCGATATCCCGGCGCTTGCGAAGGCGAGATATGGCGAGGACTTTGCTGCGCACCTAGTTAAAGACTACGAGCCCATAGATTTCGCGTGGTGCCTGGCCGCGAAAAAGTCTATTGTATTGATGGACGGCGGAGGATTCGATGCTCCCAACATGTCGGTCAGGGTTTCTTTAGCCAATCTCGATGATGATGCATACAAGGCGATCGGTAAAGGGATCAGCGATCTTCTTGCGGATTACCACCATGCATGGCAGATATCGGACCGAAAGTCGGAAGGGAGGACACATGCTGCATGATATTGCGGATGTAATGCGCGCCAATCCGGAAATAGTGCTTTTTCTGGCGCTTGCTATCGGTTATTTCGTGGGTAAGCGGCTCAAAATATTCGGCTTTTCCCTAGGTTCTACTGCGTCAATACTCCTTGCCGCTATAGTTGTCGGCCAGGTCGGGATAACGGTTTCACCACTTGTAAAAAACATAAGTTTTGCGCTATTTATATTTACCGTAGGTTACAAGGTCGGGCCGCAGTTCTTCGGTTCGCTCAAGCGGCAGGGCATCAATTATCTTTGGCTGACGCTCGCGGTGGCGATAACGGCGCTTGTAACGACTATTTTTATAGGTAAGCTGTTACATTTAGACAAAGGGACTACGTCTGGCTTGTTTGCTGGCTCGATGACTACCTCTGCTGCTCTCGGTACGGCAGGGGACGCTATCAAACACCTTGCCATTTCAGCGGAAGCAAAAAACACGCTCAATTCCAATATGGCGGTCGCATATGCGATCACCTATATATTCGGCACAGCCGGTACTATTATTCTGATAAAAATGACGCCTGCCTTGTTAAAGATAGATCTCAAGTCTGAAGTGAAAAAACTGGAAGAAAAAATGGGCGGATCGGAGTCCGATGAGGATAGTCAGGCGACATTTTCATGGACGCACCGGCTAGACATGAGGGCTTATAAGGTTCTTAACGGCGCCATAATAGGTAAAAGTATTTTTCAAGTCGAGAGCCTTTTCCCTGCGAGGGTGGCGATAGAGAAAATAAAGAGGGGCACCCAGGTGATTGAAGGCACCCCGGAAATAATTATTTTGCGGGAAGATATACTATTGGTACTGGGCCCGACCGCCAATTTGGTGAATGCCGGGGATCTGATAGGTCCGGAGGTTGACCGTGCGACTGTCATCGACGTGTCCGGCGAGATCATGGATGTATGTGTTCTGAACAAAGTGGCTGCCGGCAAGACCTTAAGTGATCTGGGAAAACTCAAGCTTGCGCACGGGATATTTTTGCGTAAGGCTACCAGACAGGGGCACGAACTCCCGATAATGCCCGGCACAGTGGTACATAAGTGCGATATATTGCAACTAGTTGGTGCCAAGAATGACGTCGAGAAGGCGGTTGCGTTTCTAGGATACGCAGAACGGCCGACTACCGTAACGGATCTCGCAACTGTGGCAGTCGGCTGCATACTCGGTACTCTGTTTGGGCTGATAGTCGTTCCGGTCTTTGGTATTCCGGTAACGCTTGGCACGGGCGGCGGAGTTCTTGTCGCCGGGCTTTTATGCGGATGGCTCAGATCGATACATCCTACATTCGGGCAGATCCCAGGCGGCGCACAGTGGATACTGGGTGATCTCGGGCTTAATCTCTTTGTGGCCTGTGTGGGTGTCTCTGCCGGGCCTCAGGCGCTCTCCGCAATCAAAACTACAGGTCTTTCGGTCTTTTTGGGAGGGATCGTTGTAACGACCCTGCCTATAATTGTACTTCTTTTTTTGGGGCTCAAGATATTAAAGATGAATCCGGTATTGCTGTTAGGAGCGGGGACAGGTTCGCATAATTGTACCGCCTCGCTTAACGCGATCATCGAAGCGTCCGGGAGCCCCCTTGCCGTATTGGGATATGCCGCCCCGTACGCATTTGCGAACGTTCTCCTGACAGTCTGGGGGAGCCTTATTGTAAGCATGATGTAAATGCGGCAACTATGACAATAGGAGGAACCATGAAGGCAATGAGATACATAATTCTTCTGATCTGCGGTATCGCGGTCTTGGTAGTTTTTGCCGCGTATTCTCATGCGGAACTGCAGACAGTGGTGATTGTTACTACCGGCGGTACGATAGCCGAAAAGGCCGATCCGAAAACAGGCGGCGCGGTTCCCGCGGTATCCGGCAAAGACCTTATTGAAGCAGTTCCAGGACTCGGCAAGATCGCTAATATAGAGGTAGTTAACTTATGTAACATAGATAGCTCCCAGATGACGCCCGAGATCTGGGCAAAGTTGTCGCAGACCGTAGATGAGTGTCTTGCCGATCCCAAGGTAAGAGGAGCAGTCGTTACCCATGGCACCGATACGATGGCCGAAGGGGCATACTTCCTTGGCCTTACCTTAAAGAGCGACAAGCCCGTAGTATTTGTTGGCGCGATGCGCGATGCCTCCGATGTATCGCCGGACGGACCGGCTAACATCCTGAATGCCGTAACGCAGGTGTGTTCGGAAGAGGCGCAGGATTGGGGGGTTACTGTAACGCTTAACGAGTATATCAATTCCGCGAGAAACGTGGTGAAGACAAATTCGACCAATGTTCAGACATTTGATTCAGGGGAGAAGGGGTATCTTGGGTACATAGCGATGGGAAAGGTCGTCCGTTATAATGACGCCCCAACCCGCCAAAAGCTTCCTCTTCCTAGCAATTTACCGGATGTGACTTTTCTTAGCACGTTTGCCGGTGATGATGGCTCGCTCGTGCGCTTTGCCGTGGATCATGGCGCTAAAGGCATAGTGATAGATGCTGTTGGTGCTGGCAACGTCAATGCGAAAGTTTATGAAGCCGTTAAATATGCCATCTCCAAAGGGATAGCCGTTGTCATAACCACGCGCGTTTATCATAGCGGAACGTGGCCAATGTACGGCGACCAAGGCGGCGGCGAAACACTTGAAAGGGACGGCGTTATATTGGGCGGCGACCTGACCGGTGCGAAAGCGCGCCTTCTTCTCATGCTGGCTATTGCGAAAGAAAAAGGCGACGTATCCAAAATCAAAACATATTTCAAACGCTAATTATGAATAAAAAAATAATAGCGCACGCCATAATATTAT
>JAQUNB010000007.1 GCA_028717825.1 Candidatus Omnitrophota bacterium | reverse complement strand
GATTTAGGAGTTCCATCTGGCCTACGAGCACGAGCTGAAGTAGTTTATATTCGTTAGTTTCGTAATTAAGGAGCATACGCAGGACCTCAAGCGCTTCCGCGTTCATTTTTTGCGCTTCGTCTATCAGAAGCACGACGGTCTTATTCTCCTCTATGCCTTTTTTGAAAAGAAAATCTTTGATCGCTTGTTTATGATCCAGTATATTTCCTGTTTCGTGCGGGACATTGAGGCCAAAAGTATCCGTAAGCGCGCTTATGAACATCTCTTCCGTCTTAAAGTTGGGGTCGAGTATTATATAAAATTCTATATTTTTTCTTTCCTTGAACGTCTGGAGAAGTTTTCTGCAAAGCGTGGTCTTGCCGGTGCCGACGTCCCCGAGGATCAGGGACAGGCCCCTTTTTAGCCGTATCTCTATCAAAATGCGTAGGAGCGCCGCCTTGTGTTCCTGTGAGTCGTAGAAGAACATGGGGTCAGGGCTTGTCGAGAAAGGTTCTTTATCCATTCCTAAAAGTTCAAAATAATTCATGGTCAAATTTTCCAAAGTATTGTGTATAATACGCAGGAGGTATTCGATTTTTTATTATTAATAATTACAACTTAGTTCCAGTATATTGGATTTGTAGGGCGGTTGTCAAGGGCGGGATGCTGGTCGAGGCGATGTCGCATAGCGCAGGGGGCATGGCGTGTAGGCACACGAGAGACGAAAGACGATCGCTCGCTTCGCTCGCTAGGACGAGGGACGAATTTTTGGCAGATGGCATTTAGCATTTGGCATACGGCAGAGCGCATAGAGAAACTAGGGACGAAATAGAGCATGTCGAAAAGAGCCACAACAGATGCGAGAAAACGGTACTTTGCTGCAACCGTTTCTAGTGGAAGAATACGCTTTTTAACAAGAAGACCTGACAAATATGTGAGGCGGTTACGAGAAACAGTACTCTGAACAGAAACGGTTTTTCATTATTTGCAGATCAACCGTTTGATTGCTAAGATCCGAATAAAAAAGCCTGTTCGAGTGAACAGGCTTTTTTATTTGGTGCGCGAGGCGAGAAAACCAGCTCTGAGCGAAAGAGAGGAGCGCAGGATCCTCGCCGAAGCGCGGAGATGGAGCGAGAAATATTGGGGCAAAACGAAGTTTTGGAGACAATATTTTGAGCGGAATCACAAATAGATCTCGAAGTGGTATAGGCGGATAGAAGATCTATTGACCGAATAAAAAAGCCTGTTCGAGTGAACAGGCTTTTTTATTTGGTGCGCGAGGCGAGATTTGAACTCGCATAGGATTGCTCCTGCTAGCCCCTCAAGCTAGTGCGTCTGCCAGTTCCGCCACTCGCGCAAATAGTACAGATAAAAAGGCATGATAATGCTAGGCAGACTTTATCAAAAGCAAAATTTGGGTTTATTGTATTTCATTAGCAATTTTTAGTCAAGCTTTGTTAGCGGGGGTTGCCGTTCGGCGGGGATGCATCATTCTGATCGTGGATGTGCAGGGGCGGGTTTTAAACCCGCCCCTACGATGTTGATCGTTTTATGCAAAGGGCAGGAAATGCCAACAAAAATAATAAAATATCTGCCAAAAAATTTCTTGAGTTTTCTGATGTAACTTCTGCAGGAAAAACAGTATAATATGGGGCATGAAACGCACAATCAGCGCGATTTTAATTTTAGTGAACATGTTATTTTTTACTGTCGCAGGCGCGGAGGAAAAAGCGGATGAGGATGTCTCTCTTTCCCAAGAAGATGCCCAAGCGGAAAGTATACTGGCCAAAGGGAAGCAATATGTTGATTCCGGCTCATACGATGAGGCAATAAGATACTTCGAAGACGTGAGTGGCAGGTATTCCGACATTGTTGGCATTGATTATTATCTGGGGTTTGTCTATTACAAAAAAAGGGATTTTCTCAGCGCTGAAAAATACTTCAGGAAAGCGGTAGAGTCCGACCCCTATTGCGCCGAAGCCTACTACTATCTTGCCGTTATCGAGAATTCCAAAAAGAATTATGAGAAAGTCATAGAATATCTTGATATGGTGACATCCATCGACAAGATGTTCCACAGTGCGTATTACAATAAAGGCGAAACGTATCTAGCGCTAGGCAGGCCTGAAGAAGCGGTAAAGGAATTTGCTTACGCATTATATCTTTCGCCCAAAGATGCCAAGGCTTTGCGTGGGGTAGTGCAGGCGTATAACAAAATGGGTCTCATAGAAAAAGATGGCACGATAATCGTTAGCGGAGTACCTCTCCGGAAAAACCTGTCGCCCGATGAAGCCAATATGCAAATATTCACTACGACCGCTGGTGCAAGAAAAACGGTTCAAAAAGGAGAAGAGTTTGTTATTAAAAGCGGCGCTGGCACAAATGATCTTATCGAAATAGTTTTCCCGAAGATGGCGGATCTTGAGAGCAAAATCTTAGAAATGGATATAAAAGGCACAGAAGGGGATGAGGTGCTTAAACTCTCGGTAAAAGACAAAAGCACAAATAGATCACCGGATTTCTACATAAGGCTAAAAGAAAATAATTGGAATAAATACGAGATAAATTTAACTGAAAAAGTCGGCCAGTATATTGATATTGCCGGAGTTGAGTCCATCAGGGCGGAGCTTTTAACGACTGATCTCGAGGGAGCCGGTAAAGAGAAAAAAATATATGTTAAAAACATTAGGTTTCTTTAAGTATGGCATATTTTTCTTTAACCGCGGAATAGTGTATAGTTTATATCTAATATGAGCATAATTCTAGGCAAGGCGCTATAGTATAGATTTTTTAAAAGGAGGAACTATGAAGAAGTCGGTTTTAACAATGTTATTCGCGATGTTATTGCTAAACTCCGCATTCGCATTTGCCGCAGTAGCAAATACCGATGTTGATGTAGATGCTGTTGGTGTGGGCGGTGTATATGAGGGGATAGACGAAGGCGATAATGATTCAGAGGAAATAATCGCCGAAGGCGGCGGAGATGATGATACAGGGGAGTTTAATTAATAGCTTTGTTGAGCAACAGAATTCGTTACAAAAAATCCCGGCGTGACTACGGCCGGGATTTTTTATTATTTAGGATGTTAGGGATACAATATTTGACTACCTTTTGTTGAACTAACAAACATAAATTGTTATAATATTTACTCTTATGAATGTTTACCGCAGTAAAACCAAATTCATTTCACGAATTATTACGATAATTCTTATGTGGCAACTTTTGTTGCCTGATCTCGCTCTTGCGTTTTCTTCCCCTTTTAACAGTGCATTAGCCGCTCAGTCCAAATTCGAACCGATGGTTGATATTGTCGAGGATGCCGGGCGGTTTGTTATTTCTGAGGATGAAGAAACGGCGCTAAAAGTGCGAAAAGTTTTCAGAAAAGACGCCGAGACCCAATATTTTAACCTTTTGAAGGAAAAAGCCAAAAAGATCGGGCTCAGCCAAAATGGCTTAAAAAGGTTGATAAGCGAACATTTAGCAAGCGTTTTAGCAGAAGGAGAAACCGACAGAAGACGCATCGCTTTAACAGGCCTTACAGGAGAGATCGGAAGTTCTTTTGCGCGATACTTATTCAAACGTGGATATTCCTTGGATGCCTTAGTTCGCGAGGAGTCAGTAGATAAATTGGGGAACATGTTCGACCCTGCAGACATTAACAAAATAAAAATTGAAAATGCCGATCTATTTTCCGTAGGGCAACTTAGAGCAATGATCTCAAACTGCGATGTGTTCTATCATTTTGCGGGGGTAGTTGGCAGGGATCGTGTGAAGAACAAAGAAGAACAAGCCGAAGCGCTGGCGGCGAACGGTTTTTTGGTCGGCGTAGCGGACGAGATGATCAAAGATTTGAAGAGAGAGCCTGCTGTTCGTTTTATTTATCCTTCATCCTATGTTGTGGAAGGGATCTCCGCTAGAGGCGATGTGCAAGAGTGGATAAGATTTGCTGTCGAAGAATTTGATAGATCTATTAAAATAAAGAAATTAAACGGCAACGTGAGAGGCGGATTAATAAATTTCAGTGGAAAATTGTTAACCCAAAAACCCATGCCGAAAGGGGTAAATGCGTATACCCTTTCTAAATTACTCGGGGAAACATTCGCTCTTAGGATGAAAAATTCGGTAAATGTCAGATTGGGGAGTGCTTATGGCCCCGGATGCCATGTGCATAATCGGATATACGGGCTTATCTCGAATAGGCTAAAAAATGGGAAAAAAGAATATCTTGGAGAGGCGCTGGATTGTGTTTACATAGACGATGTCATTGAAATATTGGCAAAGTTAGCCCGTGCGTCAGACCCCCCAAAAGAGTTTAACTTGGTAACAGGCAAGCTAACCCCGCTAAAAGATATAATTTCACAGATCGAAGAAATGACGCCCCAATGTAGCGGCAGTTTTGTTTCTACGGGATCAAGACAGGAAAAACCGGTATTGGATAATGCGATCGGAAAGCGATTATTGGAGAGAGATTTTACGCCTCTTCAGGTGGGGTTACCGTTGACGGTTGGTTATTATGTGAATAAAGATAAACCCCAAGAAGTAGACATACTGAAAGAAAAAGACTGGGGACAGACGTTTATTGATACAACCCTCATGCGGGCTTATGAGGCCAAAAAACTCAATCAGAATATTATAGCAGGGCTTGAAACAAGCATGATACCGGAAGAACAGGTGCCGTATGTGCAAGGACTTTTAACTGAACTTACCCGCTTATCAAAAGAAAAAGGTTTGGATAACATTTTGATCCGGCAAAAAAAAGGCCCGGGCTTGGCGACTATGATCAGGAATTTGGCGGATAAGACAGGAACCCCAGATTCAAATATCATATTTCTCGGAGATCATAATGTCCTGGCAAAAAGGGCGTTTGATCATTTTCGTAAAGGAGCAGATCCGGAAAAGTGGGCGTTTTTCGCGGCTGTAGAGCTGCCGAAAAACCTCCCAAGCAATAATTACATGAGGATACTCGAAATGCTTACTAAGGCAATAAACCTCTGGGCTGGTAAAGGCAAACCGGAAGACACAAAATATTTGCGTATAACACAAGAGGGAAAAAAGTTCTACAAGTTTATAGTTCCGGAAAGCGAACCTATGGAATATAACTTGCTCGAAGAGATCTATAAGGGTCAGTTACGAACCTTAAAATCCACCTAAAATTTTTTGTTGTGTTTAAAGAGTCTGACCAAGGAAAGTTTTTCCGACCTTTTTAGCTTTTTCAATTCTATTTCTTTTCTTAAAGCGGTTGATCTATCTGACTGTTGCTCAAAAAAAACTAATTTAACAGGGATCCTGCATCTTGTGAAACGTGCCCCACGACCAGAGTTGTGTTCGGAAATACGTCTTTCAAGGTTATTAGTAATTCCCGTGTAAAGCTTATCGTCTTTGCATTGGATTATATAAACGTGCCACATGGTAATGAAGATGGGGTTTGGGTTATTTTGTGCGTGTTAGCGTTAAGGTTCTTCGAACGCTCCTTTTCGTAAATGAGCACATAACTTATGCGACTGGAAAGGAGAATAAGTTATAAGTGCGAATTTATCTCGAGCGAAGCGAGAGATCTCGCGTTCTCAGGACCAAATTTTGCATTCGCAAAATTTGGCAGCCCCAAGGGGATTAATTTTGAACGAAGTGAGAAATTATCCTGAAAATCCGACCAAGCGGGAGGATTTGAAGGATCTCCCTTCTTCTCGTTGCTTCCTTGGAACTATCTTGTTCTTTACGGCCGCTTTTGAGGCTCTTCAAATGCTCCTGCTTGTCGCATTTTCAGAGCCAAATTTTGCATTCGCAAAATTTGGCAGCCCCAAGGGGATTCGAACCCCTGTCGCCAGAATGAGAATCTGGTGTCCTAGGCCAAGCTAGACGATGGGGCCGCGTGTTTTAAAGAACGGGAAAATTGTGTTTCAATACTAACATACCGCTATTTTTTTGTCAATTATACGCGCGGATGACTTCTGGTCACTAGCCACCAGGCACTAGTACGATAAGATAATACCGAAGTTTATACGCTGAATTTTATGTTGACGATGTCGCCGTCTTGGACGATATACTCTTTGCCCTCTAAGCGGAACCGGCCGGCTTTCTTGGCGTCTTGTTCACTGCCCAATTCTTTGATGTCAGCGAAGGAAAAAACCTCGGCGCGTATGAAACCGCGTTCCAAATCGGAATGGATCTTGCCTGCGGCAGCCTGCGCATTTAACCCTTTGTTTATTGTCCACGCGCGAACTTCATCCTCGCCAACCGTGAAAAATGAGATGAGTCCGAGTGTCTGGTAAGCTTTTCTGATAAAGAGGTTGATGGATGGTTCATTCAATCCCAGATCGGAGAGAAAAGCGCTCCTGTCTTTTTCATCAAGTTTTCTGATCTCCATTTCAATGTTTGCCGAAATAGCCATTGAGTTCGGGATCTTTTGAACGAGCTCCGTAGTTTCGTTCGAGCTCAGGGCGTTATCGGAAACGTTCACCAGCGACAAATACGGCTTACGCGTGAGGAATTGAAAAGCTCGTATAGCTTTTTCCTCCTGTTCGGTCAAAACGGCTTCAGAGGCGTATTTCTCGTGCTGAAGTTTTTCCATGATCTTTCCTAAGGCTGAGAATTCTAGTTTTTCTTCAGCAGTACCCGCGCCTTTTGTAACAGATTTATTTAACCGCTCATATCTCTTATCGGCGATGCTCATATCGGCGAGGATCAACCCCAGCTTGATCTGGTCGTGATCTCTTATGGGGTCTATGCTATCGAGTGGATGCGGGACACTAGCGTTAGTGAACGCACGCAAAGTAAATACAAAAGCGTCTACTTCGCGGCTTGCGGCAATGACTTTAGCGTCGGAAGTATTGTTTATGCTTCCGGGGATATCGACAAATTCAATTGTTGCATAGGCGGTTTTTTTTGGATTATATAACTTTGATAAAAAGTCTATGCGTTCATCGGGGACTTTGACGATAGCAACATGAGCCTCGATCTTGCCGAAAGTACCGACTTCTTTGTCGGATCCGGTCAACGCGTTAAAAACAGTGGTTTTACCAGATTGTTCCAAGCCAATAATGCCAAGTTTCATTAGATACCTCTTCTTATTTTAATTGTTTCGCGTATATTACCATGAAAGTTATTTCGAAGCAAATTGATTGTTGCTATGAAAGCGATAAATTTAGTATGTAGTATGTGGTATGTAGTACCGGGAACGACACGTTTTAAGAGCGTAAATAGTTACGATGGAACGAGGCGATTTGAAGAACGTCTATGGTATATAGTGCCGGTGGTGACAGGGACGACCGCGCGCTTCGCTCGCTAGGATGATAGACGAAGGACGAATTTTTTGCAGATGGTATTTGGCAGACCACAGACCACAGACTATAGACCATAGAGTAAGAACCAACCCACGTTACGAGAGACGAAGGGCGAGGGGCGGGTGTGAGTCGTAACTAGTGGCTCGTGACTAGTTGTTCGGGGTTCGGGTTTTGTGGTTAGTTACCCTATTGTCATTCCAGCGCCAAGGCGAGCATGAAGAGGCGTTCAGCGGGAATCCAAAAAAAACGTAGGGGCGCACCCATGTGTGCGCCCGAAACAATTCTGAACAGAAACGGATTTTAATAATTTTCAAAATTATCAGTTCAATAATATGCAAAAAGTGGAGTAATATTCATGTATATTAACAATTTTTACACAAAAATCCCAAAATTATGCTATTTGAAGCTAAAATATTGCACTATTTTCCCTAATATATCAATTTCGGCATCTTCAAAGCTAGTAAATAAACTGTATTTTGAGTTGGTTGGTGAAATATATTTGTTTATGCAGAATTCAACGATGTTTGAAACAAGTCCGTACACGCGAAAGGTGATAATGTGTAAAATTTTCTCAAATTTGAAAAATTAACGTTAGTAATTAACTTTTTAAAGAAACTTTAAAAATAAAGATTGCTCAAAGTTAGATTTGACATTTTATAGTATTTTATGTATATTAGTTGTAAAAAACTCTAGAAAAAGTTAGATTATAAAGCTTAAAAAGTACTTAGCAGTTTTGTTCAGAAAACAAAATGTTAAGGAGAAAAGCGCATGGCGAGAAAAAAGACAGTTATTAGATGGTGTTCGACTGGTTCAAAATCCGTTGCAGACCAAGATGCGCTAAATCTGTTCCACGCTATAAAAGATCATGATCGTTTACCATTCAGTGAAATCTTAAAGAGATCAAACTTACCAAACGATACCGCAAGAAAATTAATAACACTGTACATTAAACGTAAGTACGTAAAACCGGAAGGCGCGCTTTTTGGCAAGGATTATCTTGTCGGTTTTAATAAGGGATATAAGAATGTTCTTGGTGTTGGTTTTAACGGCGATAAATGTATTTTAACAATTTTGGATATGTCAGGCGCGGTTATCCGGCGGGAAGAAATAAGTATTAAAAATGTCGGCGAGTTCAAGGGGAGAAAAAAAGAAATAAACGATCTGATCGTTACCATCGGGACAAGATCAAAACTGAAAGACACACCTTTATGCACGGGCGTTATCGCTGTTCCCGAAAAATTCAGGGAATTCAAGTTCGATACCGCTGAACTTCTTACAAAGGGTATAAAACGTTTTTTTAAATGCGGCGTTCTACTGGCTAACGCCATAACCGCCGCCGCATACGGTGAAAAGTCCCTTAATGAGAAAATAAGTAATAAAGACGTGATATACCTTTATTCCGATATCGGCTCCGGGGTCATCATCAAGGACGAAACTCTCATTGAACCGGATGAAAGTTCAACCGCTTCCGATAAAACGTATTTGAAGCCATGGCCGCAATATGACGTGGTAGCGCTTACAAAACGGTTCATTGATAAAGGTCTTGGAACGGCTGTGGTCGATATGGCCGGAGGTAAAACCGAGAATATCAATTTTGAGATCGTGATGGAAGCGGCAAAGAACAAGGACGAACTCGCGGGTGACCTTGTCAGGTCGTCGGCATTTGCGTTAGGGGTAAGGGCATCGTACTTGGTGAATACTTTTAAAGTTCCGCACATTGTGCTTGCCGGCGGGATAGGGAACGAGGAAGGCGGGTTTTCAGAAGGCATGAAAGAAGCGGCAAAAAAGTTTCTTTTGAACGAATTTGTAGATAAAGTGCATCTTATAAAAAGTGGATCGGACAAAGATGCTTTTTCGGTAGGAGCGGCCCTGCTGGGCCGGCGTGAATTATTTATGGATACGGAGGGGGAAATATGGAAAAAATAGAAAGAAAAGAAAAGTTCTGCAGTATTTGCGGGAAGCCGTTCCTTCCCAACAAATACCGTCCGAATCAGGAAGTCTGCTCGAGTCTGGAATGCCAATACCAGAGGCAGCTGTTGAACATGAAATCTTGGCGGGAAACGAATCCCAACTACTTCAAGTATAAGGAGTCCCAAGATAAATCATGGAAACAAGCCTGCAGGGAAAGGTCTCTGGACTGGAGGCGCAAGCACAAAGAATACCTTCAGCTCTATAGAGAAGCCAATAAAGACCGGCACCGCGAGTATATGCGGGACTACATGCGCCAATACCGCAAAAAGAAAAAAGGCGAAGAACAAGAGGTTCCCAAGGCAGGAGTTTAAGGCTTTTTCGGTATCGGCATCTCTTTAGGATAAGTCAGGCATTGTCCCCGAATGAGGGGTAATTATCGTTTTTTTTATGAGCTTTCAAAGATCCATAAACATTTTTACTTATAATAGATGAAAACCGGCATTTTTAAATTAGTAAGACCACATGTCCTAGCCAGAAGATCTGCGATCATTTTTTTCGTCATGATCTTTCTGTGCCTTGGAGCCTCTTCTTTTTCTTCCGCAGAGAACAAAACCGCTGAAAAAGTCATAGATCTTTCCTACCCCGCCATAGAAAAAGAGAACAGAAGCGATAGGTCCGTATCCTCCGTGAAAGCCAAAAAGGGCGCAGAGAAAGTCTCTTGGTACATGCAAAAAGCCAAGGAAAGCCTCCAAAAGGAAGTGGAGAAGTATCTTAAACTCGCCGAAAACGAGATAGATAAAGGCGATTTTGATGCGGCTAAAAAATTTATTGATAAAGCCCGAGGAATAGAGAGCGACGGCGGCGCCGCTATCGAAGAAGAAGCAAGGCGTTTGGCGGAAGAAGAAGTGAGGCGGACCATAGAAGAAGAAAATATCCGCCGCGCAAGAGAAAAAGAAGAACTGGAAAGAAAAGAACTCGAAGAGGCTAAAAAAAGAGAAGTAATAGATTTATGTTTGGAACAAGCGCGCGAAAAACTTGCGGAAAACGATTTCGAGCTAGCACGTTCTTTGGCTAATAAAGTTTTGGAACTTGATGGGAACAATGGTGACGCGCAAAAAGTTTTGACTGACGCAATAAAATTCGAGAAAGAATATAAGGCGAGAGAAGAAAGATCAAGGCAGGAGGCGGAAGAAAGAAAGAGAAAAGCGGAAGAAGAACGCCTTAAACGGGAAAAGATAGGTATGTATCTGGAGGAAGCGCGCAAAAGCTTGAGCGAAAATGAGTTTGGCAAGGCAAGAAGTGCCGCGGAAAAAGCGCTAGAGTTAGACGAGAACAGCCGTGACACGGAAGCGCTTCTCACGGAGATATTCAACGCGGAAAAAGAGCATGAACAGGAAGCGGAGCGTTTAAAGAAGCAAGAAGAGGAGAAAAAGGCGCAAGCTGAAAGAGAGAGAGTGAAACAGGAAAAGATAAAAACGTTGCTGCGTGAGGCGAGCGAAAAATTGAAGAACAATGATTTTGCCGCCGCGCGCGACTTAGCGCAGGAAGCCTTGGCTGTTGACGAAACAAGCGATGACGCCGGGAAAATACTTGCGGAAATAAATAGTTCGGAAAGAACGTATTTAGAAGAAAAGGAACGCTTAAAGAAAGAAGAAGAGAGAAAAAAGATAGAGGCGGAGCGCAAAAAGAGAGAAGAGGTGCTAGGGTATTTGGAGAGCGCCGACGCGAGCTTACGGAGCAATAAATTCAAGATGGCGAGGGAGTTTACCGATAAAGCGCTGGATGTTGACGGAGAGAATGCCGACGCCTTGGCGATGTTGGATAAAATAACCGACGCCGAAGAGGAATATAACAAGGAACAGCTTAAAGAAAAAGAAAAGGAAAAAGAACGCAAAAAACAGGAAGAAGAAGCAAAAAAACTCAAGGCCGAAATACCGAAGTATTTAAACGACGCCAAGGGGCGCCTCGCGGAAAACGATTTTAACGCCTCACGTAAGGCCTTGGAGGAAGTTCTCAAGCTTGACGAGGCTAATTCCGATGCCCGGCAGCTGTTGGAAGAGATCGGGTCAAGAGAGAAAAAATATGCCGAGGAAGAAAAAAGGAAAAAACTTGAAGCTGAGGCCGCGGCAAAAAGAAAAGCAAAACTTATCGCGGGATACTTAAAAGAGGCCGAGACGGGGTTTGCGAAGAAAGATTTTCAGGCTGCGCGGAGTTCCGCGGAGAAGGCTCTCGCAGAAGATAAGGAAAGCGCGGTTATTAAAAGATTGTTGGAAGACATAAACGCTGCGATGGAAAAAGATTCGATAGAGAAAGAAAGACTGAAGAAAGAGGAAGAAGCGAAAAAAAGAGCCGAAGTAGAAGCGCAAAAGGCACAAAAGGAAAAGGCCATAACGGGATATCTGGAGAACGCGCGCGATAGCCTTCTAAAAAATGAATTTAACGGAGCGAAGGAATTCGTCGGAAAAGCCCTTGCCGAGGATAAGGACGATCCGCGGGCCAAGGCGTTGGCTGAGAAAATAGAAAACGAAGAAAAAGAATACTTGCGAAGAGAAGAAGAAGCAAGAAAGAAAGAGGCCGAGCGATTAAAGCAAGAGGAAGAAGCGAAAGAGAGAGAAAAGCTTATAGCATCTTACCTGAACGAGGCTGTTGGGTTAATGGAAAACGAAGAGTTTGATAAGGCACGGGCTTCTTTGGCAAAAGCGGAGAAAGAAAAAAGCGGCAATCCCGATGTTAAAAAAATATCGGATGAAATAAATACCAGGGAAGAATTATTCATTCAGGAGCAAGAACGTATTAAAAAAGAGAACGAAGAAAAAAGAATAAAAGAACTAGAAGAAAAGAAAAAACAGGAACTAGTTAACGATTATATCACGGCAGCTGAGAAAGAGCTTCAGGGCGGAGAGTTCTCTCAAGCGCGGGATCTTGCGAGAAAAGCCGTGCAGCTTGATGCCGGTAACAAAACGGTAACGGGCTTAATGGTAAGGATAGATGATGAGGAGAGGACTTATACGGAGAAAGAAAGGCTAAAGAAAGAAGAAGAGGCGCGGAAGAAAAAAGAGGAAGCGGAAAGGAAAAAAGCCGAAGCTGAAGCAGCAGCAAAACAAAAAGCCAAACGTATTGCCGAATATTTAAAAGATGTTGAAGCTGATCTTAAGAAAAAAGATTTTCAGGCGGCACGTAGTTCCGCTGAAAAGGCCCTCGCTGAAGACAAAGAAAGCGACATGATCCG
>JAQUNB010000006.1 GCA_028717825.1 Candidatus Omnitrophota bacterium | reverse complement strand
CGGGGAGTTGAATAAGCTTATCAAAGAAGGGAAGATCAGGTATATCGGCGTTTCCAATTTTGACAAAAAAGTTTTGGAAGACGCGTGCCAACAGGCGAACATTGTAAGTAACCAGGTCCAATATTCTATCCTTGAGAGAAAGATCGAAAAAGAACTTGTTCCTTTTTGCAAAGAAAAAAACATCTCGATACTTTCTTATGGCGCGCTGGGAGGAGGGATATTGACCGGCAAATACAGTGAGCGACCGAATTTTGCCAAAGGCGATGTCCGGTCCTTTTTTTACAAATACTACAAGGAGCCGTTCTGGAGCAGAACTAAGGAAGTAGTGGAACTATTGAAACACATCGCGGATAAACATAAAGCGCCGGTTGCCCAAGCGGCGGTCAATTGGGTTACAGATCATCCTGAAGTGGCGAGCTGTCTCGCGGGATGCAGAAATTTGAACCAGCTTGATGTCAACGTTGGCGCTCCAGACTGGGCATTATCGGTCGAAGAGGTAGATGCGATAAATGCAAAGTATATGGAAATTTTTGGAAAGAGTTAGTCATAAAAATTCAATAATATACCCATCCACAATCCATTCATTACTTCAAATAAATGTTAATGTTGTAAAGCCATTCAGCGGAAGATCTCATCTAAAAGTTAGTATTTAAAAAAGTAAGAAAATAAAGCAATGTTAATACCATTACTTGTTGTATAATAACTGTATCTTAAATTAGTCCAGTAAAAAGGAAGCATGTTTTATATAGGCTAAACTAAAATGAATAACGATAATCTACATATGCCAACATATTTTAAAAGGGTGATAAGTCTTATCACCCTTTTCGCCTTTGTCTTCACAATGGTTTTGCCGGACGCGTTGGCGGCTGGCAGTATATCCAAGAACCCTTTCGAACAAATCCAGATTGCAGACAATGTAAAAACCATCCCCGTGTTCAATGTCGATACTTTTTCGCTGCCGGACGGGCTTGGTGAAGTTCAATTTTTCCACAAAGGGTCGTCAGGAAAGACCGTGATCCATATTCAGGATGCCCATTGTAACTATTTCGCGCAAAAACGGGTGGGAGATATCCTGAATTATCTCGCGGAAGAGTTCGATATAAACATAGCCAACCTCGAAGGCGGGGCCGGGGCATATGACCTTAAGGTTTTCGACGTGATAAAGGGCAAAAAGGTCAAGGAGCAGGTTACAGATCACTTTGTCGAGACAGGAGAGATCAGCGGCGCCGAATTTTACGCGATAAATAATCCGGATAAAATGCAGCTTTGGGGAATCGAAAATAAAGAGCTTTATTTGTCAAACCTGAAAGTGTACAAAGATCACCTCTCGCATAAAGAGAAAATTGAGGTCTACCTAGCTGAGCTTACGCACATATTGAATGATCTCAAGCGGCATATATATCCCGAGGACCTCTTGAAAGTTGACATGGCATTCAATGCTTACAAAGCTTCCAACATGGAATTTAGGGAGTATCTGGAGATCTTGGCGCGGGAAGCTAGCGCGATCGGGATAGATATAAAACAGCACAAAAATCTTGAACGATTGATCCGGGCCATGGAGCTTGAAAAGGGTACAGATTTTGAAAAGGCCTCAAAAGAGAGAAGCCGGTTGATCGATGCGCTAAGAGAGAGGCTTTCAAAGAACGAGATAGACGAGCTTGTAAAGAAGATATTGGATCTTAAGGATCAGGCGATCACGGAAAGGTCGTTTTATGAATATCTTTTCCGGCGCGCGAAGGAGGCGGGCATAAAAGAAGAAGAATTTTCGAAACTAGCCGATTATGTTTCGTATCTTAGCGTATATGAAACAGTCGATAAATCTCTTGTTATGGGTGAACTGGACCTTCTGGAACACGAGATCATAAAAAAACTTGCTAAGAGCGACATACAGCTTGAGCTGAACGACCTTTCTAGAGATCTTGCTATTATGAAAAATATTTTCAAGATATCGCTTACACGAAGAGATTATGAATATTATCTTAGGAATAAAAGCAGTTTCTACACGTCTAACTATACCCGTTTTATCGAAAAGAACGCCGTGAAGTATGGGATAACAGCCAAGCTCAGCAAGGATGTCAGCAGGTTAGATGGTTATCTCGCGGATATGTTAAAATTCTATGAGTATTCGTTTAAGCGCGACGAGGCGTTTTTGAAGAATATGGTGTTCTCGGGACACGTTGCTCGGCCCACGGCCCACGTTACGAGGAACGATGGTAGAGAGACGAGAGACAACGATAGACGAGAGACGACGCACGAACCCCAAACCCCAAAACCCGAAATACGAGCCACTAGTCACAAGCCACAAGTCACCATCCTAATCACCGGCGGTTTCCACACGGAAAATCTTTGTGAGCTGTTTAAAAAAGAAGGCATTTCATATGTATCGATACTGCCGAAGTTTGTAACGGAAGAAAGATACAAAAATCCTTACTTTGATCTTTTGGCTGGCAAAACGAACGTGATCGAACGTAAGCTCAATTTTGTTCTTGCGAGGATCTCAAATCTAGCTATAGCCAGCAAGCTGGCACCGCTACTTGCCGAAGAAGTATATAGCAAAAACGGCATAGGCGTTTTTAAGGCCGCCGTAATTGTTTGGCAAAAAATAGTTGAACTTAAAGGTCAGGATGCCGCAGGAAAATCTCTTGAAAATATTTATTTGTCAGAAGATGGTAACAATCTGGTTGTTATCTTTAAAAATGGCGAGATTATCGAGATAGATAGAGAAAATCTTCATAATGAAGGTGTAATTTTAGAGGAGGATACCGCCGGCATTAACAGGGGAACTCTAAACGTGAGAGACCCGATGGGTATTCCAGAGGTGATCCTTTCAAAAATGGTTTGGATCCGGAAACTTTACAATAAGATTTTTAAAGTAGATGGCGAAAATTTTATTATGAAAGTTTATTATGACGATAAAGCCATGTTTTACCCATATACAATAAGTTTGCGGCGCTTCTCAGATGGGAGAGAAGTTGGAAATCATGAATTCAATATTGCGGATAATAGACAAATCACTGGCGGAATGTTGAAAATAAACAGAAATATTGAAGGGGTATCCTATCGTGGGCGGGGTTTAGCACAGCTTATTATTGATCAGTTGGTGGATGTCTTTCCTTGGGTTGTAATGAAAGAGAGAATAGTAAATAAAAAAACACTCCGAGATTTGTATGAAGGGAAACGATTTGAAGATACTTATATCGGACATATTTTTAAAAAATGGAAAATTATAGAAATAGGTTTTAGGGACAAAAAAGGGAGATATCATGAGGGGCTGGAAGATTTACCTAAGTTTATTTCGTTGAGAAGCTTAATAGCTGGTGTTTCAAAAGCGGGGATTGAGGTTGTGTTGGAACCCAAAGAAAACGGTCAGGAGAAAGGCGGGATTACTCCAAAACATCCGGCTGACAGCAAAGGTAAGCTTGGCGGGAACTCCGAAGGCACAGCCGTTACCCAATGGTTAAAAAGAATAACAAAGAACATGAACCCGTGGGTCAGGGCCCTTCTTGTCGCGCCTTTTGTTGAAGAATTTATTTACAGGGGTCTGCCGCTTGCTGTTACAAAGCTCAAGTTTCTGGAGAGTGTCAATTTGGGGATATTCTTATTGGTAGTTGCGGCCGTTATATTTGTAGCGCATCATAAATACACAAGGCGGGCGCCTCCTACGTTTAAAAGGCTATTCAAGTGGTATCTTGCGCCTGTAGCGGTCGCAGTCATGAACGTGATAGTAGTTCCGGTCTTGATAAATCACATACCGTTTTTGCCGCACAATATATTAACCTTCCTTGGCTTTTCAATAGCCGTGCATTCTTTGGTGAACCTTGTGGTGCTTTTAAGCAAACCGTGGTGGGATTTGAATCCCGCGATGATCAAGAAAAAGCCCGAGGACAAGGGTTCAACGTTACTGGTAACTAAAAAAGGTATCCGGCATAGGAACAAGGCAGATGTAGATTTTACCTTACCCGAGAATAGGTTTGGGGTGCAAGGCATTAACCCCGTAGATATTTTAATCTCTGTTTCAAGAGAAGAACTTGGTTACGAGCCGATAGTTTCCGTAATAGGTTCCATGTCATACGTTTTAACAAAGGAGGGAACTCCTGATTGGGACGTCATAAGTGATCTGGATTTGAGAGTACATACCCGTGGCGATGTATCTTCGGATAGAGCGGAAAAAATAAAGGATCGTTATTTTAAAGTTTTAAGAAAAAAAGCGATAGAAGCACTTATGGAAAAACAAGGGATCACAAGAGCGGTCGCAAGAGCGAAGGTTCCCGTATGTCCGCCGCATGTCGAGAGAGCGGAATGGTACATTCGCGAACAGAACAGAGGGAAAAAATATAGGATCGGAGTTTTGCTTATCGATGAGGAGCAGCTATTTAATGGCGAGTCAAATGTTGATTCTTACCGCTTGATCGATCTGTTTTTCGGTAATATCGGCAGATTGGATGAGCTCTTGAACAAGGTTGGCACGGAAGGCATTATTAAGAGGACAACGAAGTATTACAGGGAAACACTGCGCCAAGCGAAAAATATGAAGAATGTTTTTGACATGCTCGACCCTGATACAAAACTAAAAATTTTAAAAAACTTATATCAACTCGCGTATATAAGGAACAGAGAGCGGGATTGTGGATGGCTTTTGGAGGCATATAAAAACTTGAAGGAAAATTATGATGAAGGATCATTTTTAGACATATATAAAACTGCGATAGACATACTTGAGATAGACGAAAAAGAGTTACATGCTGAATTAGCAGGTTTTATCGATCTGGAGAAAACAACCGATGAAACCGTTCCGCCGATAGACGTTTTCCCCGTGGCAGGATCCCAGGAAACAATTATAGCCAACAATAACAGGATACTGGCGGAACACGGGATCACGGAGCTGCCGGGGTGGCAGGTGACAGAACAGGGAGCGTATACACCGATATTAACGGGGCACGTTTTGGGAAGCAGCCATCGCGGGATCGTTTTTGAGGCAAAATTTCCCGCTACCGACGGTTTCTTTGCCGTCAAAGTGATGAAGATCCCCAAAAGGGCAACTGTTGATACTGATGAAAGATTTGAAATAGTACGGCAAACGGCGCTATCGAGTTTTATGGAAGAGATGGCGACATTCCGGGACCTGGCAAATATCGTAAGTAAATCCGGGCAGTTTATTCCTGATGATCAAATTATCCCCGCGTTTTATATGGTTGATTTAGGGGCCTTTCCAGCCTTTGGCATGGAGCGGGTAATCGGCAAAAGTACAGCAACAGCAAGCGACAAAGAGCTGGCTGGTGCTGCGAATGAACTGACGATCCCAAGTGTTAAAAGGATTGTGAACGCCATATATGCGAAAGGATATCGTGCGCAAAATATTAATATTATGATCCTTACGGAAGATCAGGTTCTAAACGGCAGACATTATCGTAAAGGTGAAACGGTTTTACTTTACGCGAATAATTTTTTTAAAGATAAATCACCGATAGATAGTTCCAGAATAACGAATGAGATGAGAGATATGGTAACTGCGCTTGGAGGCCGCATTATTCGCGCACAGGATATTTTTGCATTTATTGATGCACATAACAAGTTATGCCCCGAAGACGGGATCGAAGATGTTGAATTAAATGACAATAACGGTGGTTGTTCTAATGTGGTATATCATAAAGAGGGCCGGACTGCCATGAAGATCTATAAACGTGTTTTCCTCGATCTGGTTGACTATTTTGCTCAAACCGGTCAAATGCCGGATCTAACTTATGCTATTGAGCAAAACCAGCAGTTATTTACAGCAGATGCCTCTATTAATAAGGCCCAAGTGATCAAGGAAATAATCGCTACGGCAAAATTTCGGGGAACGATTATAGCTAGCAATAACAGGATACTGGCGGAACACGGGATCACGGAGCTGCCGGGGTGGCAGGTGATAGAACCGGGAACGCCTGTGCCGATATTAACGGGGCGCGTTTTAAATAGGGGAGATAAAAGCGTTGTATTTGAAGCGAAATTCCCCGACAGCGATGTTCTTTTTGCTGTCAAAGCGATGAAGCTTCCAAAACTAGGTGCATTTAATGGGAATAGAGAGCGCTACGAGGGAACTATAAAGAGAGACGCAGAATCCTTTAAGAAAGAAATAGCATTTTTTAGCGATTTAGCAAAAATAACCAAAGATAACTCTGATAGGATAGCGGCAGATGATCAAATTACTCCCGCATACAAAGCTGTTAACTTAGGCAGGATTCCCGCTTTTGCGATGGAAGAAGTTATGGGTGTATGTACGATGGATGCTTCTTTCAAAGTACTATCTGAGGCAGTAAATGGACGAACGATGGAGAGTATCAAGAGGATAACTCGTACTATATATGCAAAAGGATACCGTCCATGTGATCTTCAGTTCATGATACTTATGGAGGATCAGGAACTAAATGGAAGAAAATATTATAAAGGAGAAGCTATCCTTATTGATGTCGAAATGTTTTTTAAATGGGATAAAAATATGACAGAAGACCAGATAGAGGAGGAAGTCGAAAACCAGTTAGAAGTTTTTAGGTACAATTTTACGTGGGCAAAAAATATAACATCGTTTGTAGGCGCCTATAATCATGTATGCCCGGAGAGAACAATAGATGAAGTTATCTATGGCGATGTTTCAGAAGCTTTAACTGTAATTTATAGCGATCAAAATGAGACGCCTGACGCTATCGACCAATTGATCTTTTTCGACCTTCTCGAATATTTTAGCCGAACCGGAAAAGTGCCGGACTTGAATTACGCTATTGAGATGAGACAGAAATTATTTGCCGAACCTTCACCTGAAGGCAAAGCCGAATTAATTAAAGAAATAATCGCCACAGCAAAATCCCGCGCGAGGGCCAAGGACGAGTTAAATGAAGACATGGATAAATATGCCAAAGAGGCGAGGGATATTTATTTTTCGATCAACCCCAGACTTGTTACTTCCATAGAAAAGAAAAGTGAACGAAAAAATGTTTTTGTGGAACTGGTAGGGGGGATACTTCTCGCTTTATCTTTTGATCAGTACAATAATTTTGATGAAGCCTATGAAGCTAGCAGGCAAGCATTCATGGAATTAACCGGGAAAGATATCGGTAATTATGAATCTCTTAGGAAATTTACTGAATTCGTGGATAGAGCTTCTTCGGATGAGAAGGCAAAAGCCTTTGCGGAAGCAATTGGGAAATTCGAAGCTTGTTGGTCTATTTGGCGGGCTAAAACTCAAGGAGAATTTAGTCTGGATGGCACAATCAATGGCAATATAAATCCATGTTCTCCTGCCAACGAAAAACCATTTCTTGATTTAGCGTCAGGAGTAAATCCTGTATCCTGTTTACGGAATTTATCTTCCGAACGGAAATATATATTTATAGATAAAAACCCAGTCGTAGCGGCATATCTAAATCAAGCAAGGGCCATTTTAGACGTCGAGGATCGAGCTACCGTACTTCAGCGGGATGTAAGAGATTTAAAACTTGAACCCGAAAGCATCGGGACCATCCGTTTGGGTAATCTTCCGGCTTATGTAGATAATGATAGTATTAGTGATAGTTGGTTAAAAATGCTTATTGATTCACTCGTTCCCGGTGGTCAGATGATCATAGAGACCGCGGGAGAATATGAGACTTGGGAAGGGGATGAGCTCTTATCGAGGATCATGGATTTATCGGAACCGGACACGATATTTGAATACAAGAACAGAGAATTTTTTGAGAGCAATACCGGCCCCAGATGGATCCAGACTCTTGTCAAATCAAGATCCCCAAAAAAAGTCCAAAAAAAAGAAAAATCTATCGTGTCCATGAATCAGGAAGGGCAATGGGAGATAAATGCGAATCTTCCCAAAACTAATCGGGCCGATAATAATTGGGATGGCATGCTTGATGGAGTTAAAAAAGTCTCTGAAGAGATTATGAATTCTAACGCCCATAACATGTTTGGAGGCGAAGAAGCCGTTATCAATATCGGCGTCAGCGAACAAAAAACCGGACAACCGCTGCCGGTAATTTTTGGTAAAGCGGCGCTTATCAAAAGTAAACTTAACGGCAAGTTTCAGGTATATAAGATGGGGGATATCACTATAAACGTGTTTGCGGATGATGTTAATGCAAACGGTGTAAACGAAGGTGTCGAGGAATTAAAGAAAGAAATAGACGAGTTTAATAAGAACGGTAGAAAGAGTGAGAAGAGGATGATCACGTTTCTCTACAATAAAGATAAAAAGATCGAGGAAGATACATATACTGTTTATTTGGATGGTAATAACGGCGAAACGGTTACGCCGATCGATGCCTGCGGCATGGCCGGACTTGCCTTATTCAATTATTTTGATAGGTCCGAGAAAGCAGGGGGAGAAGATAAACTGTCGCAGGATGTTCGTAAGTCAGCAATACTGAGCATTGCCAAAGGTTTGGCCGCTATATCAGGTAAATTTGACAATGAATCCGCACAAAGTATTGCTAGAACTGCTTTTAAAAACGGTAAGCTCTCGGCGTCCGGTATTATTTTGGTGAGGATCAGGCCCGTTGATACACAGGAAATAGTTGAGCTTTGGGAAGCGGTTTCGGCTGTCATGAAGTCGCTGTAGTGGTTCGTGTTTCGTTATCGGTATATGGCATAAGAGTATTTGGCATATGGCGAGTTAATGCCAAATGTCAAAGCTCAAATGACAAAATAATAACAAATGTCAAATATCAAAAACGAAAGTTCCTGTCTGAGTTTTGGTATTTGGATTTTGAATTTCATTTGTCATTTGGATTTTGTCATTTGTCATTTAATTCCAACTGCTATATGCTAAATGCCATCTGCCAACACGGGCACTACATACCACATACTACATACTGACGTATCGTTAACATGTAAGGTACTGCTCTTACGGTTTTCCGGTGGCGATTACAGAGGCGTAATATCTCGCGGAATCGAGGATGGTGCGTTCTTGAGTTTGGCGGTCTATCTTGATCAGGCCGAATTTTTTGCTGTAGCCCTCGGCCCATTCGAAGTTGTCCATTAGCGACCAGTGCAGGTATCCCAACACGTTGCAATTCTCATTTATGGCGCGTAAAAGATGTTCAAGATGATCTTTTATGAAACTTTTTCTTATAGCGTCATCTTTGGTAGCAAGTCCGTTCTCGGTTATCATGATAGGGAGCTTATAACGCTTATAAAAACTTTTAGTTACTTCGTAGATACCTCTAGGGTAAATTTCCCAGCCCATATCAGTAATGCCGCCCGGTGTGTGATGATGGCTTAATGAACAGACCTCGCCTAAGGGGTGAGATAAGAACGGCTTTTGATGCTGAATGAACTGGCGGAAATAATAATTGAGACCGATAAAATCCACGGTATTTTTCGCGGGAAGTTTTTCACACTGGACCCCCGGTATAAGTACTTTTCCTTTTATCGCCGAAGTTATGAAAGCGTAATTATGGAATTTGCTCCGGTAATAAGTGCAAAATCTGTCACTAAGAGAGAAAGGCGAACACGGGTGAAAGGCCGTTACCGCGTGAGAAATGCCGATAATAGGTTTTTTTATTTTAGGGTTCTTAGCGGCGGCACTTTTAACGGCGGAATAAGCTAAAACATGTCCTTTTAAGAGGTTCTTCAAAACAATTAATGCGATATTAAAATCTTTGATGCAGGGCGGCCATATCCCGAACAGGTATTCCAGCATGGCGACGATATTCGGTTCGGTTATGGTTATCCAGTATCGCACTTTGTCGCCTAATTCGATGGCCGCTTTTTCCGTAAAACGAGCGAAATATTCAGGCGACTGCTCGTTTGTCCATCCGCCTTTTTGGGCGAGCCAGAGGGGGATGGTGAAATGGTTGAGTGAGACTACCGGCTCGATGCCGAGTTCATCAAGGGTCCTAACGACGTCTTTGTAATGAGCCCATTCTTTTTCGTCCCATGAGTCTTCGGTCTTTTCGAGCCTGCTCCATTCGATACTAAGCCGGTGCGCGTTATGGTTGAGCTGTTTAGCTAAAAGGAAATCCTCTTTGTACCTATTGTAGTGGTTGCACGCGTCGCCTGAAGGTTCGGTGTTACCCTCTTGCTCCCATTTCCACCAATCATTGTTTGAGTTATTCCCCTCGACTTGGTGGGCCGACATCGCCGCGCCCCATAAAAAATTTTCCGGAAATGTTTTCATGGATAGATTATATCGTGTTTAGCGAGTTTTTCAAGTTAAAGATCTTTAACTGCGGGGAGACGGTTTTCGGATAGGCGGCATTCCGTGCTCAAACAGTCTAAATTTATTTGCCTGGGACAAATAAATTTTGAAACTGCGCGCGAAATACCGCCTATCCAAAAGTAAGAGGAGAGAGATGAGGATCTTTTTATGTGCAGCGCTGGTGAAAAAGGTAAGTATATAATATGATTAAAAACGAAAATATTGTTGACAAAAAATAAAACTTGTCTATAATAAAATGGCGGGTGAGGGTAGGGGATATTCACCCGCCAATGAGCGCGAAATCCAGAATTGGATCTGCGCGTTGTTGATGGAGATATTTTATCAAATTTGGTAGGTTTGTCAAGTGGGTATCATGGAGCATATAATTGAAGACTTTACGGCTTTTTTACAGGGCCTGCCAGCATCGATTCTACGCGCATCCGCTCCGCCTTCGGCGGATTGTGCTGTGCTCGAATCTCTGCTGTCACCCGTAAAAAAGCCAACGTGAGGTATATAACGGGAAAAGGAGGGCGAGACATGAAGAAATCTAAAATGTTTATTAATATTACTTTGGCTGTGTTGTTTATGGCAACTTTTTGTGTGGTGTGTTCCTGTTCAGCTGAGAATATTTGTTCCGAATCTTTTGAAGTGAAAGGCGGGCGAATTTTGTGCGAGAGGGTGGTGCCGGACAGAGAGATGGTATATATAGGAACAGATGAAGGTCTTTATGTCTCAAAAGATCTTGGAAAAACATGGGAGAAGATCTCTCTGCCCGGCGGCGTGTTGGCTATAAAAGGGGTGGCTGCCGCGGGCGAAAAAATAGCTATTATAACGACAAGCGGAGTGTACATAGGTATGTATAATAGCAGCGGCTCAGTCAACTGGGTTTTAAAAAAAGGTAAAAAAGAATTGGATGGTATGGTTTTTTGCGGCGAGAAAGACGGCGTTATCGGCTGGAAAGGTAATCAGCTCTTTAAACTTGATAACGGTGTATGGGAAAATTTTGGACAAAAAGCCGAATGGAAAAAAATAGTCAAAGTGGAATACCGCGAGGGGCGCGGGTATGTCGCTTCGGACGGCGATATTTATGTCTTGAGCTCAAGCGGCGAGATGATCAAGAAGATCCAGATCCGGGAAGATCAAGAAGCGGAAGAGGCCGTCCAATATGATCAAGAGGTCCAGGAACTCGATGAAGAGCGCGATGATGTTGGATATTTGAGTATAACTAAGGACATTGATCCGTTCGGTCCCGATGGTGTAGCTGTCGCCACGACGAAAGATATTTTTATCATACGCGATTCCGACCTGTCGGTCGAGCGGATAAGCACACACGGCCTGCCGCGCGAAAGGGTGGCAGGTGTCGCGTATTTAAACAAAGGGCTTTTTGCCGCGACAGATAAAGATATTTTTATGTTCTCAAAAAATGATAATTCGTGGAGAAAGGTGTTTCAAAAACCTTTTCATGGTGAAATCATCTCGATCAAAGCTCAGGCATCCGGAGAAAAAGAAATTTTGTGGATCTTGAGCGATAAATATATCTACGCGATGGAAGTGAACCTTTTATCAAACGAAATTTTTCAAAGTAAACTGTCGATAATGCCGAAAGATGATATCTCGATCGTAGAGGTCCATAAAATGGCCGTCGAATACGCGGAAGTAAGCCCTGAAAAAATTAAAAATTGGCGGCAGTCGGCAAAATGGAAAGCTATTTTACCCAAGGTTTCTCTTGATGTGGGCGGAGGTGAAAATCAAAATATTGAACTATACAAAGCGTCAAACTATTATTATGTTGCTCAGGGGCCGAACGAGGTAAATAGCGACTGGGGTGTTGACGTCTCGTGGGACCTGTCGGAACTTATATGGAACCCCGACCAGACAAGCATAGATACGCGCAGCAAACTTATGGTGCAGCTGCGTGATGATATTTTGGAAGAAGTTACGCGTTTATTTTTTGAGAGAAAGAGGCTGGTGATGGAAATCGAGAAATTAAAGAGCGGCAAAGATGCTGATGAAATAACAACGAACCCATCAATAGCTGAAAAAATGCTGAAAGTCGAAGAATTAACGGCATACCTCGATGCCTACACAGGCGGAAATTTTTCAAGAAAACTCACACAAAAAGCGTCCCCATAAGCAAGATGCTGGAATAAACATTGCTGACTTTTTTACAGGGCCTGCCAGCCTCGATTCTGCAGTAGCGTATCAATAAAAAACAATAGGTAATGGTAAGGTACAGGCATGCCTGTACCTTACCGCTTTGTCTGATGTAGGGAATGGTTTGAAACCATTCCCTACTGTTTGGAGATGAATGGGCGTCGTATCTATTTTTCCGCGTTAGTTTGAAAATAGTTAGATAAAATTATTTTCTGTTACGTAAATCCTTGGTAAAATATTACCAAGTTAGTTTTTTTGAAGGCAAAATAAGCAAGGTTGGAGATATATACACTTAATATTAAACTGTGTCGCTAAAAAGAACTTTCATTTCTAAATGGTTTCAAAGAAATTTTATAGAAAAGCTTTGTCCGGTTAATTTAATTATTGAAGATGGAGAAAAGAGATGAGAAGGATATTTTCAAAATTTGTTGTTTGTTTTATAGTATTGACTTTTTCTGTCCAGAGCGCAGTATATCCGCTTGATATTTCCACGCA
>JAQUNB010000005.1 GCA_028717825.1 Candidatus Omnitrophota bacterium | reverse complement strand
CTTACAAGTAATGTCGAACGCCGGATTATAGAGCACAACAAAGGTGATTCACTTTACACAAAGAAATATATGCCGTGGAAATTGGGTACCTACGTTGCGTTTAACGATAAGTTAAAAGCAGCGGATTTTGAAAAATATTTGAAATCAGGATCAGGGTTTGCTTTCCTAAAACACCGACTTATTTAGTACGGCAAAGCAGGTCATTTATGCGGAGCCCTGCTAGTGTTTGGAATTGAAAGGCGAAGCAGAATGGTTCTACGAAGCCCTACCAGTGTTTACGAATCGAAGGGCGAAGTAGACCACCGACATCTATGTTTTAATTTTGTATTGCAGAATTTACGCGAATGCAAAATTTTCAATTGTGGTCTATTTTCTATTGTTCTATTGCTCAAAAAAGGTAAAAAGACATATGGCTAAGAGCGAGATTCAAAAGTTACTCGATACGTTTACCGGAGAAAGCGGATATGGGGATCCAGAAGCACGGCAGAATGCTGAGATGAGACTTCAAGCACTTCTTGCGATGGAGCAACAGCGGACTAGTTCTAGACTCAATTGGATAACGTTCTTTCTTGTTATTGTGGGCATTCTACAGGTGTTTATATTGTGGTATTTCAGGTCTGGAACAAATAGTTAATTTTTGCGAACGCAAAAATCGACAAAAAATCAGGATAACTCATGAAAGACGTATCAGCGGTCATTCTCGCAGCGGGCTTGGGAACCAGAATGAAAACAGACACGCCCAAAGTGTTACATGAGCTTGGTGGAAAGACCATCTTGGGAAGGATCATTGACAGTTTGGAATCCGCCGGGAGCGGATCCATAACAGCGGTTATCGGTTATAAGGCCGAAAAAATAGAAGAACATTTCAAGGCGCGCAGTATAAATTTTGTAAGACAAAATAAACTTCTGGGAAGCGGCGACGCTTTAGTGTGCGCGCTCGATAGCGGCAAAATAAAAGAAAAGTATGTGCTTGTTACCTGCGGCGATACGCCTTTGATAAGCGGCGAAACATACAAAAACATTGTTGGAACTTTCTTAAGTAAAAAAGCCGCGGGCGTGGTATTGACCGCAAAGATTAACGACCCTTTTTCTTATGGTAGGATAGTAAAAAACAAAAAAGGGCACATTTTAAAGATCGTCGAAGAAAAGGACCTGCGGATAAGTGAAAAAAAAATAAATGAAGTGAATGTCGGCACGTATTGTTTTAATAAAGATATTCTCGATAAATATGCGAAGAAGATCAAGCTGAACGAAAAGAAAAAAGAATTTTATCTGACAGACATTATCGAGATCTTGTCTAAGAACGGCCACAAGGTTATTTCTGAAACTTGTCCGTCGTGTGAAATGATAGGAGTAAATTCAAGAAGAGATCTGGCAGCAGCGTACAAGACGATAAACGACAGAACTTTGGAAAGATTGATGGAGTCGGGCGTAACCATTGTCGATCCGAATAATACATATATCGACGAAATCGCGAAAATAGGAAAAGATACCGTTATTTTTCCGAACACAGTTATCGAAACGAACGTAGAAATAGGCGAGGGATGTAAGATAGGGCCGTTCACCAGACTTCGGCCAGGTACAAAGATCTCAAAAGACGTGGAAATAGGGAATTTCGTTGAACTGTGCCGAACGAAGGTCGGGGAATCTACAAAAATAAAGCATCATACGTATTTGGGTGATACCATTGTAGGAGCGCATGTTAATATCGGCGCCGGCGTGATAGTAGCGAATTATGACGGCAAAAATAAACACCAAACGGTCATTGATGATAACGCTTTTATCGGGATCGGTGTCAGGCTTATCGCGCCTGTTCGGATAGGGAAGGCGGCAAAAGTCGGCGCGGGAAGTGTTGTTACCAAACATAGAGATGTTCCCGACGGCGCAACCGTAGTAGGCGTGCCGGCGAGACTATTTAAATCCGGCGTGTAAAAATTTTAAAAGGTTTTAACTGGGAGAACAAAATGGACAAATTGACGATTTTTACCGGAACGAGCAACACGGCCCTTGCGCGTAATATTTGTAAAGAATTAAAAATAGATCTCGGCGATCTCAAAGTAGACAATTTTACCGACGGTGAGACGAGAATAAAAATAAATGAGAATGTAAGAGGAAAAGACGTTTTTATCATACAATCGACATGTTCGCCGGCTAACCACAATCTGATGGAACTTCTCATAATGATCGATGCTACAAGAAGGGCATCAGCGCGGAGGATAACGGCGGTGCTTCCATATTTCGGATACGCGAGGCAGGACAGAAAAGACCAGCCGCGCGTGCCGATCACGGCGAAACTTGTGGCTAATCTTATCACGCGTGCAGGCGCGGATAGAATACTTACGATCGATCTTCATGCGGGCCAGATACAAGGTTTTTTTGACGTGCCGCTTGATCATCTGTACGCGGTAAGCATCTTTGTGGATTATTTTAAAAAGAAAAAACTAAAAGATATCGTAATAGTTTCTCCCGACGTCGGCGGGATCAAAATGGCGAGGGCTTATGCGAAAAGGTTCGAGGGTGGGCTTGCGATCGTGGATAAAAGACGGATCAGCGATACTCAGGCCGAAGCTATGCATATCATGGGAGACGTAAAAGGGAAAAATGTTATTATTGTGGACGATATTATCGCGACCGCCGGTAGTATAGTGGAAGCGATAAGCGCGTTAAAAAAGAACGGGGCCAAAGATATTTACGCCGCGATCTCGCATCCTGTCTTGTGCGGTCCGGCGATGGAAAGGCTAAAAGGGGCAAATTTAAAAGAACTGGTCGTAACGGATACTATACCGGTCTCCGAAGAAAAGAAGATGGCCAATGTTACACAATTGTCGGTGGCGAGTCTCTTGGCGGAGGCGATCAAACGTATCCACGATGAGGAATCGGTAAGCGCATTGTTTGAGTGATTCTAATTCGAAACATTAACGTTTCGTGATAACGAAAGAGGGGAAATAAAATGGAGAAGATAATCCTTAAAGCACAACCAAGAGAAGCCTCGGGTAAGGGGCCTTGCAGACAAATTAGGAACTCGGGCCAGATACCGGCAGTGGTATATAAGGACGGTAAGGCCGGGTTTAACGTTCAGGTCGATAATAAAGATCTTTGGCGTGCGCTTCATACGACGGCCGGAGAGAACGCTATTATAACCATGAATCTCTCGGGAGAAGGGAAGGCTTCCACGAAGACCGTTATCGTAAAAGAAGTCCAGATAGATCCCGTGAACGATAAAGTCCTGCATGTTGATTTCCAAGAAATATCTTTGACGGAAAGACTGAAAGTAAACGTTCCGATCGTTCTCAAAGGAGAGGCCATCGGCGTTAAAGAAAATGACGGAGTACTCGCTCAGGTGCTTTGGGAACTTCAGGTAGAATGCTTGCCAACCGAGATCCCTGCCCATATCGAAGTGCACGTGGATAGTTTGCACATAGGACAACTTATCTCCGTGAAAGAACTCCAAGTGCCTGCAGGGGTAAAGGTCGTAGAAGATCCGGAACAGGTAGTTGTAACGGTTAATCCGCCGGCTAAAGAAGAAGCGGTCGCAGCTGCGGTGGAAGGCGCTCCGGCAGCAGAGGAACCGGAACTTATCAAGAAAGGTAAGAAAGAAGAAGAGGAAGAAGGCGCAGAAGAGGGAAAAGAAGCCGAAAAAACTGAAAAACCAAGCAAACCGGGAAAGCCTGAAAAGGAATAATTCCCGATATTTTGACAAAATCATGAAAATTATAGTTGGTTTGGGAAATCCGGGCCTAAGATATAAAAAGACACGTCACAATATAGGGTTTCTCGTTCTGGATGTTCTTTCTAAGAGACACCGTATCGCCATAAAGAAAAAATCGTTTAACGGTATATATGGCGTAGGAAAAATGGAGGGGCGGGAAGTAATGCTTTTTAAACCGCTTACTTATATGAATCTTTCCGGGAGTGCCGTAAAAGGTGTTTGCGAGGCGATGTTGGAAGACAGGCGGGACCTGATCGTTGTGAACGACGATGTTAGTTTGTCTTTTGGCTCAATGCGGCTCCGGGAAAAAGGGTCATCCGGAGGGCATAACGGGCTCAAATCTATAATAGAAACTATCGGTGATGAGTTCATGAGGCTAAAAATAGGCATAAACCCGGCAGATAAAGTAGTCGGGGATATGTCTTCTTTTGTGTTATCAAATTTTCATGGCGAAGAAAAAAAGAAACTGGCCGATATATTAGAGAGAGCCGCAGATTGTGTTGAGATCTGGATAAGTAAGGGTGCCAGACCTGCGATGGATATTTTTAATTAACGTGTAAAAAGATGCCCGAAACCCGGCATAACAAGAGCTTGCCGAGGGGTTTTGCGTTCAGGAGTAGGCAAGGAAATAGCTTGATAACAGGTATGATCTATGTTATCATCTAAAAATCAAAAATGGCGGTAAAATATGGGTAAAATAACTAAAAAGTATTCCGGGACGTTCATAATTATACCGGAAAAGAGTGAATCGGTAACCGAAGTGACCGGTAGTATAAATTCCATCATAAATGAAAATGGCGGGAAAATACTAAAGGAAAACCTTATTGGCAAAAAGACACTTGCCAGCCCTATAAAGAAGAAAAAAGAAGGGGTATATTATCAGGTTATTTTCGATGCCGAGACCGGAAGCGTTTCTAATATGATGAGGCAGTTCCTTATCAACACGAACCTTCTGCGTTCGCTGATAGATAGAACATAAAAACAGCAAAATAAGCGGTGATCTATAAGGGGTTTTGCCGCCCAAAGGTGGATTATGGCTGCAAGTCTTAATAAAGTGTTCATCATGGGGAATCTTACGCGGGATCCAGAGCTTAGATATATCCCAAGCGGATCGGCAGTCGCGAATTTTACGGTAGCGGTGAACAGGATATACAAGGATAACGCGGGCCAGAAGAAAGAAGATGTATCTTTTATCCGTGTTGTGGTTTGGGGAAAGATGGCCGAGATCTGCGGTGAATACCTTACTAAAGGAAGACCCGTTCTCGTGGAAGGAAGATTGAAATCGCGAACATGGGAGGCGCAGGACGGCCAAAAAAGAAATGCCCTTGATGTAGTGGCTACAAGCGTACAGTTCTTAGGGGCGAAATCGGATCGTGATAAGAAACAAGCCGATGCCCCGGATGTTGCAGCAGGATATCCGGAAGTAGAAGATATAGACGTCGAAAAAGAAGCCGCGGAAGGTGAAGTTCCGTTTTAAATTTCCACCAGTAGGTTAGGGAAAGCCCGTTCAATGAGGGTTTGGGACGGGATTCAAAACAAACTAATACAGAGGAGACAAAAGGTGAAGAAAAAAGAACCAAAGAGAATGAAAAAGATATTCAAGAAAAAGCCATGCAGACTTTGTAAGGACAAAGTTGAAAAAATCGAATATATGGATGCGCCGCTCATAAGCAGGTTTGTTTCGGAAAGAGGCAGAATAATGTCCCCCCGGATCTCGGGAAATTGTTCCAAGCACCAGCGGATGGTGGCAAACTGCGTAAAGAAAGCGCGCATAGCGGGAATACTTCCTTTTGTCAGAATAAAAGAAAACACGTTCCGCAGAAGACCTAGGAGAGAAGAATGAAAGTAATTTTACTTAAAGATATAAGCGGACTCGGGAAGCTCGGCAGCGAAGTTGAGGTAAAAGACGGGTACGCAAAGAACTATCTTATCCCCAACAATTTTGTTGTAGAAGCCACAAAGGGCGCTCTGCGCACTGTGGAACAGAAAAAGCTTGCCGCTTCGAGAAAAGAAGAGAAGCTTAAGGAAGAGTACAAAAAATTGGCTGACAAGATCTCGTCGATCTCATGCACTATCTCGGTAGAGGCTGGAGAGGAAGACAAACTTTTCGGTGCCGTGACTTCCGAGATGATCGCGGACAGTTTGAAATTAGAAGGCGCAGAGATAGACAAGAAAAAAGTAGTTCTGGACGAACCGATTAAAAAACTCGGCGTGTATAATGTTGAGATCAGACTGCACCCCGATGTTAAAACACAAGTAAAGATCTGGGTAGTAAAAAAGTAAATTTTCCACCCGATCTACACGAAACAGAATAGCCAAATGATTCCTAAAACGCTTATTCAAAAACTGCCCCCACAAAATATCGAAGCGGAGATCGCGGTTTTGGGGTCTATGTTGCTTGATAGGGAAGCGATATCAAGGTCTATCGAAGAGATCGATGAATCCGCTTTTTATTCCGAAACAAACAAAAAAATATTCCGGGCCATAGTTGCGCTTTATGACAACAACGAACCTATCGATATCGTAACGCTCGTAGAAGAGCTAAAGAAAAAAAACATTCTCGATGAAGTGGGCGGCCCAACGTATATTACGGAACTTGTCGGCAGTATACCTACTGCGGCAAACATAGAGTATTACACAAAGATCGTACGGGAAAAATATCTGCTTAGATGTTTAATAAACACAGCGACTCAAATAGTGTCCGAAAGCTTTGAACCCGATAGCGAAGTGGAAGAGCTCCTTGATAAAGCTGAAAAACTGATATTTGACATAACAAGCAACCAGAAAAGAGAAATGCGCATTTATGAGATGAAAGATATCGTCAAGGAGAGCATCGAGACGATCGATCACTTGTACCAGCGCAAAGAGAATATAACGGGTGTACCCACGGGGTTCCATGATATGGATGTTATGACGGCCGGGTTCCAAAAATCAGATTTTATTGTTCTTGCAGGAAGGCCCTCCATGGGAAAAAGCGCGCTGGCGATATCGATATTGGAATATGTTGGCGTTACTGAAAAGATCCCGTGTGCATATTTTAGTTTGGAAATGTCCAAAGAACAGCTTGCCCAAAGGATGCTTTGTTCATTAGCGGGTGTTAATGCCCACAAGGTAAGAACAGGTTTTTTTTCCCAGTCAGATTGGCCGAAACTTGTAAATGCTGCGGGTAAATTATCAGAATCGCCTATACTTATTGATGATACCCCCGGTATATCGGCGCTTGAATTACGGGCGAAAGCGCGTAGACTAAAAGCCAAGTCGGACATACAACTTTTAATCTTGGATTATCTACAGCTCATGAGAGGATCGGCAAAATCCGAGAACAGACAGCAGGAGATATCGGAAATTTCTCGTTCAATGAAAGCCTTGGCCCGGGAATTGGATATACCGGTTATAGCTATAAGCCAGCTTTCACGTGCCGTCGAACAGAGAGCGGACCACAGGCCGATGCTTTCAGATCTAAGAGAGTCTGGCGCTATCGAACAGGACGCAGATGTTGTAATGCTGATGCTTAGGGAAGAATATTATACCCCGACAGAAGAAAATAGAGGTAAAACCGAGGTGATACTCGCTAAACAGCGACATGGACCCGTAGGAACCGTGACACTGGCGTTCCAGCCGGAATTTACAAAATTCAGCAATTTATCAAGATTAGAAGAGGAAGAAGGTTTCTAAATGAAAAGAATCTGTATAACTATGAGCGTTGTTCTGTTATTATCTCTGAATCTGTGTACAGCCGTAAAAGCGCAAGACACGCTTACGGATACACAGGATACAACCGCTAAACAGGACGCACCCGCGGAAGAAAGAATAAGCGATATACAGATAAAAGGCAACAGTGCTATAAGCGCTGCTACGGTATTAAATAAGCTTAAGATAAAACCGGGAGACGTTTTTGATGAAACAGCGCTCAATAAAGAACTCAAAAGATTATATGCAACCGGTTATTTTGCTGACATTTTCGTCGAGACCGAAAAAAGGCAGGAAGGCGTCGTTGTTGTCTTTACGGTAGTCGAAAAGCCGATAATCGATAAGATCGAGTTCAGCGGAAACACCAAAATACGTGCCCCGCGGTTGGAGAAAAAAATAACCATAAGAAAAGGTGATCTTTTGGATTATCACGTTCTTTCAAAGGATGTAGAAGAGATAAAAAAATATTATGTTGATCAGGGATACAGCCAAGTTGGAGTTGAACATAAAGTTGACACTAGTAAAGAAACAGGTAGGGCGACGGTCACGTTTGTTGTGAATGAGGGCACCGAAAGACGGATAAAGACCATTACGTTTGAGGGCAACAAAAGCATACCCTCAGGTGAACTAAGTAAATATATGAGCACTAAAACAGCTTGGTGGTTCATCCGCAAAGGTGCCTATGATGATGATAAATTTAAAGCGGATTTAGACAGGATAAAAACGTTATATCGGAGCAAAGGGTTCCTTGATGCGGAAGTATCCAGTAAGACCGAATATTCGGCTGATGGTAAATTCATCTACCTGATAATCGTGGTGAACGAAGGACCGCTTTACAAGATCGGCGACATCACCGTACAAGGGAATCTGGTGCTTAATGAAAAAGATATATGGAAGACCATCAAAATAAAGAAAGATAAGGCGTTTGATTATCAGAAGATAAAAGACGACATCGATAATATCCGGTCGCTTTATTATGATAAGGGATATATGAACGCCGAGATCGACCTGAGACACAGGTATAATTCAAATACGGATAGGATGGATATTGTAATAGCGATCGAGGCACATGAGATAGTGTATGTAGGGAAAGTGAATGTTATAGGAAATACCAAAACAAAGGATAAGATTGTACGTCGCGAGATCCGGCTTTATCCCGGAGACAGGTATGACGGGCAAAAGCTCAAAAAAAGTAAGGAACGCATTTATAACCTTGGTTTTTTTGAAGATGTATATTTTGAAACTGTCCCAACGGACGAAGAAAACGTCAAGAATTTGAACGTTACCGTAAAAGAAACAAAAACTGGTGAATTTTCGTTCGGTGGCGGATACAGTTCGGTAGATGCGTTCATCGGTTTTGTTCAGATAAGGCAGAGGAACTTCGATATCCTCAACTTCCCGACGTTTACCGGCAGCGGCCAAGATCTAATACTTAGGGCGGAAGCCGGAACGGCGAGGACCACGTATGTAATAAGTTGGACGGATCCGTGGATATTCGATTTCCCGTACTTATTTGGTTTTGATGCGTACAGGACCGAACATAAAAAGTATGGGGAAAGCGGTTATGATTATGACGAAACAAGGACAGGTGGATCATTAAGGCTCGGGAAAGATCTGACTGATGAGTGGCATACAGGGCTTATCTACAATTTGGAGCGCGTTGATCTGTCCGATATACCCGATACGGCGTCAGGCGACCTGAAAGAGGAAGTCGGGCACAATATGATAAGCAGAGTGACTTGGGACCTGAAATACGACACCCGTGACAACATATATTCGCCGACTAAAGGTCTTATAACGGGTCTATCTTTGGAAAATGCCGGCGGAATAATCGGCGGAGATAAGAGTTTTGTTAAAGGGTATCTGCATGGAAGCTTTTATCATTCTATAATCGATCAGGTTGTTCTCGAATTAAAAGGTCGAGGGGGAATGGCGAATTCCTACGGCAGCAGCCATAAGGTACCTATTTATGAGAGATTTTTTGCCGGTGGCGCTACTACGGTTCGCGGTTATAATGAAAGAGGAATAGGCCCGAGAGATACCGTCGACCCGGGGATACCTGTAGGAGGCGAATCTACTCTTATAGGCAATGCAGAAGTGATGTTCCCGATCTTTAAACAGATAATCAAGGGTGCCGTGTTTTATGATGTAGGTACCGTGCATGCTAAAGCTTCGGATGTTTTTTCAGGTGGAGACTATAAGCAGGGAGCCGGAGTTGGTCTTAGGGTAAAAACACCGATCGGCCCGATAAAACTTGATTATGGTTATCCGTTAAACGATAACCATGATGATAAAAGAACGGGGCAGTTCTATTTTAGCGTGAGTCACGGGTTTTAATATTACAGCTACTACATAAAAATTCGGTCTAAATGAATATGATCTCAAAAAAGGGGGAGTAAAATGGTAAGGCTTATACGAAGAACGTTTTTAGTTTTATTTATTTTAGCGGTAACGGCAAATTTAACTATGCCGTTATGTTACGCGGCAGCAGCGAAAGAGATAAAGATCGGTTATGTTGACCTCCGGAAGGCGTTTTATGAGTATAAGAAAACTCAGACCATGGAAAATGAGCTCAACGGAGTAACCGATAAGATACAACAGGAACGAACAAAAAAAATAGAAGAGATCACTAAGCTAAGAGGAGAAGTAGAGCTTTTGAACGGCGACGCAAAAAACAAGAAACAAGCCGATATAGATGCAAAAATAGCAGACCTTCAGGAATACGACAAGGTCAATAGGCAGAAACTATTTAACCAGAAAAACGATATGTTCAAAGAGATAGTTGATGACATACAAAAGATCGTGAACGGAATAGGCGAAAAAGATAAATACGATTACATCTTGGATTCACGTAATATTATGTACGCGAATAACGCGTATGACCTCACTCAAGAGGTTCTTAAACAGCTTAATAAGTAATTCATGACGCTTAATCTGTTTGAGATTTAAAATCAGTTATTCTTTAAAGGGTCAGGTTGTGGATTTTAAAAAGATCCGGACCTGACCCTTAGTTTTGGATGGATATGCATACAAAAAAACAAACGACAATAACCAAAGAAGTTAGTTTTTCCGGGCAGGCGCTCCAAACCGGAGAACTTGTAAAAGTTACGTGTAAGCCTAACGAAGCCGACGCGGGGATAGTGTTCAAAAGAGTAGATATGGCCGGAAGCGAGCCCGTATGCCTTAAGGATGCCGTCTTTTCTGACAGCCATCAGAGAAGGAGTACAATAGGAGAGGGACCGTGGGCGATACAAACGGTGGAACATTTCCTGGCGGCATTGTGGGGGCTTGGCATAGACAATGTGTTGGTCGAGATCAACGGCATGGAGATCCCGGCACTGGACGGCAGCGCGAGAGAATTTATTAATTATTTAAGAGCAGCCGGCATAAAAGAACAGGAGCCGGCTAAAAAAATAATAAAGATACGCGAAAAAGAAACAATTGAAGAAGGCGATCGTTCGATCACGGTATTTCCTTCGGAGAATTTTATTATCTCTTATTTTATCGACTATAAAGTAGCGTCTATAGGGCAGGAAACTTTCGAACTTGCTCTTGATGGAGAAACATTTGAAGGACAAATAGCCCCCGCCAGAACCTTTTGTCTTAAAGCGGAAGCGGAAATGTTGCTGAAATTAGGTTTTGGGAAGGGCGCGACTTACGACAATACGCTGGTACTGGATGATACGGGGCCGGTGGGAACAAAGCTGCGGTTTCCTAATGAACCCGTCAGACATAAGATACTTGATCTGGTAGGGGATCTCTATATGCTGGGTGTACCGATAATCGGCAGATTCGAGGCACGCAAGTCAGGGCACAGTCTTAACGGCAAGATGCTGAGAAAAATTTACGAGAAATATTTTATTAAGAATGATTTTTCCCAAGAAGTTGTTGGTAAACAATAAATAAACAATTAAGGAGAAAAAATGAACGGACAGACAGTCGATATCAAGAAAATAATGGAATACCTGCCTCATCGGTACCCTTTTATCCTAGTGGATCGGGTTATAGATTTTGAGAAAGATAAATGGATAAAAGCTATAAAGAATGTGACAATAAACGAGTATTTTTTCCAAGGCCACTTTCCCGGAGTGCCCATAATGCCGGGAGTGCTTATAATTGAAGCGCTTGTGCAGGCGGGGGGGCTTCTAATTTTGTTGGATAACGAGAATAATAGAAATAAGATCGCTTTTTTTATGACGATCGATAACGCGAAATTCAGAAGACCCGTTACTCCCGGGGATCAGATCCTTCTTCATGTGCAGCAGAAAAAAATAATACGGCAAAATATCGCCCAAGTATACGGCGAAGCAAGTGTCGACGGAAAATGTGTCGCGGAAGCTGATCTTATGTTCAGCGTTGTCGATAGAGATTAATATATCAACGGATCTTTATATAAAATCATGAAAAAAATAGGACTTATAGCGGGAAAAGGGACTCTTCCTTCGGAATTTTTGCGGTCAGCCAAAGCGCGGGGAGAAAAAGTGGTCGTTTTCGCTCTTCAAGGCATGGCCTCACCGGAGCTGGAAAAAGAGGCCGATAAAATATACTGGATAGGAATAGGTCAGTATAAAAAGTTTCTTTTCTTATTCTTGAAAGAAAGGATAAGGAAACTTATTCTTTTGGGGAAAGTAGAAAAAAGCACTATTTACCAGAATGAAAACCATGACGCCCAAATGAAAAAGGCCCTTAAGGGGTTGAAAAATAAAAAAGATTATTCTATCCTTAGGGAACTTACGCGCAGGCTTGGCACGATCGGCATTGAGGTTATTGACGCCTCGGGGCATTTATCGCATCTATTGCCTAGCAAAGGAGTTATAACAAAAACAAAGATCAATAAAGCAGTAGAAGAGGATATATCCTTCGGATATGACATCGCTAAAAAAATTGCCGGTATGGATGTGGGGCAAACAATAATTGTTAAAAATAAGACAGTTGTGGCTGTAGAGGCGATGGAGGGGACTGATGCGACAGTTGAAAGAGCTACCAAGATCGCCGGAGAGGGATGCGTAATGATAAAAGTGAGTAGGCCCGACCAAGATCCTCGGTGGGATGTTCCGACGGTGGGCATTAACACCATCAAAAAACTCGCCGAAAATAAATTCAGTGCCCTCGCGATCGAAAGCGGAAAGATGTTCTTGCTTGATAAAGAAGATTTTTTGAGTCTAGCGGATGCTTTTGGGATCGTAGTGAAGATAATTTAAGGATATTTCTATTTCGGCAGGCGTGAATCGATAAAGTTTTTAATTTTTTGTGCGGCTCGCTTGCTTGAACCGGTTTCCCCTAAGGAAAGTCTTACCTCGTGAAGCTCTTTCCGCATTTTACTAAGGCGCTTTTCATCTTTAATCAGGCTTAGAATAGTTTTGGATAGATTTTCAGTCGTAAAATCCCCTTGCAGAAGTTCTGGTATTACCCCTTTGCCGGCCACTATATTGACAAGCCCAAGAAAGGGAAGGTTCACGAATGTTCTATACAGGATGTAAGTCAGGGAAGAAGCTTTATAAACCAGTACAAAAGGTTTTTCAGCTATAGCGGCCTCAAGGGTCGCCGTTCCGGAGGCGACGACCGC
>JAQUNB010000004.1 GCA_028717825.1 Candidatus Omnitrophota bacterium | reverse complement strand
TCTTACCGGCCAGCGCCGTAGCCGCAGCGGTCGCGGGGCTCGAAAGATAGATGTTCGCGTTCGGGTTACCCATGCGCCCTTTAAAATTCCGGTTCGCGGTTGAAAGCGCGTTCTCCCCGTCAGCAAGCACGCCTTGATGCGTTCCTACACACGGCCCGCACCCGGGGTTATTGACAATACCACCGGCGTTAATAAAGATCTCGACATACCCTTTTTTTACGGCGTCCAAATAAATTTTGCGCGAAGCGGGCGTAATGATAAGCTTCATTCCCCGGGCTACTTTTTGGCCCTTCAATATTTTAGCGGCAATTTCCAGATCTTCAAGCCTGCCGTTAGTGCACGTACCGATATTCACTTCACTGATGGGCGTCCCTAAAAGTTCGTCCACACTAGAGACATTGTCAACCGTATGCGGTTTGGCTATTTGCGGCGCGAGCTCCGAAAGATCATATTCAAGAATTTTGCAGTATTTCGCATCCTCGTCGGCTTCTACCGGTTTTGGGGGCCTGGTTGAGTGTTTTTTGATCCACTCGATGGTCTTTTTATCAGCTTTCATGATCCCGCATTTCGCCCCCATCTCGACCGCCATATTCGAAATGGTCAGTCTCGCATCAACGCTCATGTCCTTGATCACGCTGCCGTAAAACTCGACCGATCTATAATTCGCGCCGTCGGCGCCTATCTCTTTTATTATTTTCAAAATCACATCTTTCGAGAAAACACCTTTGGGAAGTTTTCCGTTTATGATTACCTTTATAGTCTCGGGAACTTTAAACCAGTTTTTTCCGCTCGCGAGCGTTATCGCCAGATCCGTCGACCCGACCCCGGTGGAAAGGATATTTAGCGCGCCATATGTGCATGTATGCGAATCCGCGCCTAGAACCAGGTCACCGCAAGTAATATATCCGGTCTCCGGCACCAACTGGTGGCAAACACCACAGCCTATATCAAAAACCTTAACGCCTTGTTCTTTCGCGAAAGTCCTGATCTTGTTATGTATGGTCGAAACTCCGATATTCGGGCTTGGCGCTGAATGGTCTATCACCATACAGAATTTGTCTTTTGCGAACGCGCCCTTCGTGCCCATTTTTCTGAAGCTGTCTATAATAAGACCGCTGGTACCATCCTGCCCAAAACAAAAATCGACATTCGCCATAACGATATCTCCGGCTTTCGCCCGCGCGCCGGAATGTTCCGATAATATCTTTTCCGCTATTGTCTGCCTCATATGTTCATCCTTCTTGTGTTTTATAGAAGTTAAAGAGAATTAACCAACTCTTTTATTCGTTTCATCCCTTTTGCGATCGTGTCAAGGTCCGTGGCGAAACTAAGGCGAATAAACCCGTCTTCGCCGAACGGAAACCCCGGGATAACGGCAACCTTCTTTTCATCCAGAAGTTTCTGGGCAAAAGTCATTGAATCCAATCCGCATTTAGAGATATCGCAAAACACGTAAAACGCGCCCGCCGGATTGAACGCCTTTATTTTTTTCTCGCCGGATAGTTCCTTTATAATAAAATCTCTCCGCCTCTGGAACTCGAGTCTGTTCTTCTTCATCTCCCCGCTTAGGTCCCGGTTCATCGCGCATTCCGCCGCGGCCTGGCTGATGGAACACGGGTTTGACGTGGAATGGCTCTGGAGAGTAACAACAGCTTTTATGATATCCTTATCGCCTGCCGCGTAGCCTATGCGCCACCCTGTCATGGAATAACTTTTCGATACGCCGTTCACGACGATCGTCAACCTTTTTATGTCATCTGATAAAGATGCGATTGAAATATGTTTTTTGCCGTCAAACAATACCTTCTCATATATTTCGTCGCTCACGATAAGGATATTTTTCTTGAGGCAGATCTTGGCTATCTTCTCAAGGTCTTCCCTGTCGTAGACAACACCCGCCGGATTGGACGGACTGTTGATTATGATCGCCTTTGTCTTTTTTGTTATTGCCGATTCGATATCCTTTATTTTTGCCTTAAACCCGTCTTTGAACGTTGTCTTGACAAAAACGGTCTTCGCGCCGGCCAAAGTTATCATTTCGGGATAGCTCAGCCAGTAAGGCGTGATGACGATTACCTCATCGCCGGGGTTACAGATAACCTGAAAAATATTGTAAAGAGAATGTTTAGCCCCGCAAGAAACCGCTATTTCATCAAGCGAATAGTCAAGGCCGTTCTCGTTCTTAAGTTTCCGTCTGATCGCCTCTTTAAGGGACACTGTCCCGCCTGACGGCGTATATTTCGTAAAACCGTCTTTTATTGCTTTTATGGCGGCGTCTTTTACCACGTCGAACGTATCATAATCGGGCTCACCGGCCGCTAGAATGACCACGTCCTCGCCTGCTTTGAGCATAGCTTTCGCTCTTGACGTTATCGAAAGCGTCTCTGACGGATTGATCTTTTGTATTTTAGCCGAAATTTTGAACATGCGCAAACCTCTATATATATTTTATAGGGGAATTTAGATAACATAAAATAACATACAATTGATTAGATTACAAGAGGGAAAATGAGGCTTGTTTTGCGACCCTCGGCCAACAGGATACGGCTCACGTTACGATAGACGATAGACGATGGACGAATTCGTAATTTGGGGTTTGGGACTTGTGATTGGTGGATTGCGAACTAAGGGTGCATGAGGTCAATTCAGATTAATTAATGTTTTGTGAGGTTACATTATGTCGTTGGGAGAAATGTAACCTAATTTAACTTCAGTTCACCTTGTACCGTTTGCCATTTCAATCGGCAACCTGTCCCCTGTTTTAAGGGTGAACCTGCCCCCTGTAAAAAAATTTGGCATGTCACTATTTCTCATCTAGGGGCACTTTCACCCTTGATTTGGGGGACACTTGCAAAGCTAATTTGGCAAACGGTACAAAATCCCGGCCCTCGGCCCACGGCTCACGTTACATGAGGTTAACTCAGGTTAATTAATGTTACAAGAAGTTACGTATCGCGATAAAGGCAACCTAAATTAACCTCAATTAACCTTATGTAACATTGTGTAACCTTCGTCTCTCTATGCGCTTTGCGCCCTGCGCCATGCCATATGCCAAATGCCATCTGCTAATCTCTCGTCCTTCGTCGCTCGTAAACCATATCGTCTTCATCGGTACGATATGAGATATACGAAATACGATATACAGTTCTTAATCGTCTCCACCGCGTCTGCATTACGCCGCGTCATCAATATATCTTCGTCTCAAATCATTCAAAAATCTGAGTTCCTCATAGTTTACTTCCAACTTCTGAGGTTTAAAATGCGCCCATTGTTCATTTCTCTCATATCTCAACCCATATTGTTCGATAAAAGAGTTAGTCACCATATAGCGTCCATTCGCGAGTTCGAGAGACACATACAATATTTCATATGTTTGGGCATCAAGCACAGTTTGCATATTTCCAATATTTCCTTTGGCCTCCTCGTACCCTTCAACTAGTAAGGAAGGATCGATCCCAACCAAGAATGGTCTTTTTGAATTTTCCGTTACATTACCGGCCAATCTATCATTTACATATTTAACATTTCCTTCCGAACCTAAAGCAAAAACACCGGAAAGATCTGTAAGATCGTTAATTTTACCTCTTTCTATCATTTTCTGTATCCATTGATCTAAACTCTCGTCTCTTTCCTTCCGAACTACAACAACATTATCCAAACCTAGATTATTTAAAATTGTCTCGAATTTATCTAATCCATTAACCAAAAGCGCAGATGCTTGATTTTGGAGAGACCTGCGATCATCCGCACCCGGCATCCAGTCCATCTCAAGTGCGATCGTAAGGTTCCGGCCGCCGCTTCTTTTTAACGCTCTGGCACGAATGATCAGGCTGGCAATTACGCTATCCACTTCGAGTTGCCGGATATTCTCATAGTTTCTTACCCGTTTATTCCCTTCAGACAATAGCGTTATGGCTTCCGTAACATTTTCCGGAATAGCTATTTTCCATGTTTCGAATATCTTTTTGTCGCTCTTTTGTATTTTTTCAATAGCATCGGTAATCACAATAAGGTGTTGTATTAGTTCCGCCGTATTTGTTTTTTCATCAATTTCTCTCAAATTATCCATATCTCCCAATAAGCTTACGATCTCCGCCCCTGCGCAATAAAGATTCATCTCCGTTTCTGTATCATCCTTAATTCCGAAAGATTTTTGTTCCATCATTTTCAAGAAACGAACTATCGCGTTCCCCGCCGAAATAAATCTTACCCGCCTGTCATTGATCTGGGCTTCGACAATATCGAAAAGTTCTTTTACTTGTTTATTTTCGACCGGCGGCTGTTTCATAGCCGGATCACCCGCATCTCCCTGAACCAGCATCTCTTTTATAGCATTTTCTGTCACCGCTCTTCTGGCCGTTTCTATAAGACTGGTGGGAATCTCCCCTGTTATGACACCATTTTCCCCTAAGATTAGGAAATCTTCCAAATTCTGCATTTCGGCGGTCCTTTCCGCCTGAGCTTGTTTTTCTATTTCTTTAAAAATTTCCAAAACTATATCTCGGAACTGGTGAATAGCCACGAACAAAGGATCATTTTCATCATCAGGAGATAAACAATGTTTCTCAAGACAATAATCAACATCAAATTTATTTTCACTGTCCTGATTTTCTAACAAAAATTCGCTTACCAACGCGGCGGGGGAGGCCTCCTCTTTATATTTCTCTACATATCTAAGCGCCTCGCCGAAGAAAGCGTCATCTTTGCCATTCACTGCATCAAAAACTTTTCTAACTATTTCGTCTGTATATTTTTGGTTCTCTTTACGTACAGCCAATTCCTTTTTAACTTCCCCAATAAAAAATTTAACGACTGGATGCAAACTACCGTCATCAATTCTCCACCCATATCCCTGAACGGCTATAATACTTAACACCAGATCTTCAATCTGCTTATCCGTAGGGTCAAGAGCATCTTCTTTCCCGTTATCTATGGAACCGTATTTCATGCCTTCCAGTTGATCCACCACATCGTCCAACAGTGTTCTATTTTCCAGGTCATACATTCCCCTTATGAGCTCGCTAACAGCATTGGTCTTTTCCATTTCTTTTTGGGTCTGTTTTCTGGCTATATACCCTTTTATAGATCTATAAACATAACTCGCCAAAGCAAACGCACCGATCAAAAGCAATGCGCCTAAATATGCCTTATCCAAAAACCTTTCAAAAGCTGACGACACAAGTTCATCATCCGCAAGCGCAACACCCCTCGCCCCCCAAACCGCCGCCCCGATCGCCAGCGGCGCTAAAATGCCGGTAAGCCTCCCTCCTGCTGAGGGCATACTCTGCCCCCCTTGCCCTGCCACCGATGGATTTTGTTGCCCCCATCTCTCATGAACAATGCTAACAAAGCTGGTAATTGCATTGTCCAACAATTCTGGGATTGCGCCGTCCCGCGACAAGCAATAATGCTTATCGAACTTAAGACCGGTTTTTCGATTTTTGAATAAGAATTCCATCACTACTACATTAGGATCTCTCCCTTGTTGATATGCCCTCAAATAATCAAGCGCTTCGAGAAACAAAGCTTCATCTTTGCCGTCCCGCGCATCAAATATCCTCATGACCATTTTATCCGTATATTTTCTGTTATTCTTTATCTTAGCCATTATCTTAGCCATTAACAAAGTGCACCCCAGTCCAGCGAGTAATAGCCCAATAGTATTTAAAAAAGTAGGTTGAGATAGCCATGCTAAAAGATCAAAGCCGTTAGAAATTTGCCCGTTTTCCGACGAATGCGCGATGCTCGGCGCCAGACCCACGATAAGAAGCGTAAGCGTCCCAACGCTTCTAGGGGTTGCGGCTGAGGCCATTACCGTTTCGCCAAAATTGGCAACATTTCTGACTGCGTTCTTCGCGTATGCGACAGCACGATCATACGGTGTTACCGGGAAAATTTCGGCGAGACTCCTTTCTTTGGTGTCTCTTTGCGGGTCTTGTATTACCGGATAAATCTCATTGTTCAACGTGTCTATTTCTTTTTGAGTTTGCCGCGCGTCAGCCATCCACTGCCCAACCGCACGCCGAGTGCCTCTTGTGGTAACCGACCCTTTTAGGCATGTCTCGACTCGCCTTCTCACCTGATCCGCATCAGCCAAAAGAGCATCGATCTTCGTGCGTAACCCCTTCATTCTTATGTCAGTTACCGACCCCGGCACGGGGCGATGCGAATATTCTAACGCCTTAAAACCCTCAAGCGACGCGACCATTTCATTCATCTCTTGCGTTTTATCTTCCCAATAACTCAGCTTTCTTGTTTGCTCGAACCATCTCTGGTATTGTTTCAATCTTTCCGGCGAATTTAGAAAATTGAAATTCCCATCGTGCCAGAAAAGTACGCCACCATAACCGTTTTTATGAATAGTAGTCATTACCTTGGTTATATCCGCGGTCGGATCTACTTCTCCAAAAATCACCCTGACACCCTCCGGAATATTCAATTCTCCCAACGGCTGGTTTATCATCTCGTCACCCAGATTTTTATACCAATGGATCTGCATAATGTCACCGGCACGAAGTAGATGCAGCCAGTTCCTGAGCTGTTTGTTATACGTGCTCAATGAGATCGGTTTCCCCGGAAAAACTTCTCTAAAAAGATTTACAAAATCTGTTACAAACTGTTGCGTATAGGGTAAGGTTGCGGGTAAACTTTTGATGTTCGTAAGTTCCGGCTCGTTCATCGGTTCAAACGCCAAAACCGTGTTGTCATAACCGTTTGTCGCCATATAAGTTTTGAGTTCCCTTAAAAACCCCCTAAAAATATTAACAAGCGCCTGTCGATGTTCTTCATTCCTTAAAAGGTTGGTATGTTCACCTACGGTACCCGTATCGCTTTCTCTCTCAGCGCCGTCGGCGAGCGTAAAATCGAATAATACCGGTATAATTTTGACACCGGCTTTATTTGCCGCTCGGATAAGCGCCTTAAAATCCTCTAAAGCGTTCTTATCAAACCCTATGGGTTTGCCGTTTCCATCAAATTGAATGGCTCCGTTCCGGAGATCACAAAAAGTAAATATCCTCACAAGGTTTATACCTTGGCTCTTTAATTTTTCGAACCACCCAGTGAGCTCTGCCTCTCTTTTAGAAAAACCATTTACCCCGCCGAGATCGCGGCCGTATGTAGGCGCGCTGTAATACAAACTTACGCCGCAATATTCTTTGAAACCAGAAACAGGCATGGGTACTGTTTTCAGCACAGGTTTTCTTGCTTCTATTCTTGTCTGAGGCGTAGTCTTAAGAGGCGGCACATCTTTGGGAAGCGTTATTTTTGTGACTTCGAAACTCTCAATTGTTATCGGACCTTCATAAACTGTCGTAGAGCCGCCGCCGGCAGCAACTTTTATGCCAAGCATACGTATATTTGTCGGGTCGAAGCCTTCCTCGCACCATGCCTGCGGATCCTGATCGCGAAGCGTAGGAGTATAAACAACTTCCATAACTCCGTCTTGAGCGATGTTTTGCCATTTCCCGTATTGCGAGCTCCATTTGCCGTTCTTTACACTTTTACAAAATATTTGAACTCCGTTAAACGGCCTCGATACCATCTTTCTTGGAACTTTTATTCTTAATTTAACTTGTGAACCGGACAAGTCCTGCGGCCCTTTTGACATTCCCGGCAGTTGGATACTATCAAGATCGAGATATAATTCGCCTTTGCTGTTATTTGGGCTGTTCCCGTCGATCTTTACGTCCATTTCGATACCATTTGGCGTACGCTTAGCTCCCTTCACCGCTTGACTATCGACGTAGTCTTGTACCGTCCACATAAGATCTAATGGGTTTGCCGCTTTTACTTTTCCTGTAGCCGCTTTTTCAACCCTAACATCTTTAGCTTTAAAAACCAGATTATTTCCTTTATAACTTGATCCGCCTCCAACTCCGATCTTTACACCTAACAATCTAACATTTGATAGCTCTACCCCAGGATCCGTATACCCTAACGGAGGACAACCATTCTCGACAGGTGAAAACTCTATCTTCATCCAACCCGGCTTGCTTACATTGTGCCATGTACTATATTGGTTTTTCCAGCTATTATCTTTCAAAAATAGTTGTATACCATTTGGCTTTTGTGGATCTGTTCCCCGAACAAAACCTTCTGGAACATATACCCAAACCGAGATCTTTTTCCCGCGCAAATCCATCTGTTGCCCTGAAGTAGATGGGCTATTGGATAGATCGATAAAGATTTCACCTTTGGAATTCGTTGAACTTTTTCCATCAACAAGTTTGGCCGAAAATGTTATTTCACCTTGCGCATATGTCAGCGAATCGACTGCTTGGCTATCCTGCCAAGTCTGGGTTTTCCATCCTTCAAGAGGGATCTGTACGCTTGAGGAAGCTGTTGTTGCTTTTACCGCAGGCATAACCGGTGCTACTGCCCAGGCTAACGGCTTCTCCGAAGCGGCTTTGCGCGGGGATTCGGTTTTTTGTACCGGTTTATTTTGGACCGGCGCACTCTTCTGCCCCGCAGGGACCAAGCGAGCATACTCGATCATTTTTAAAACTGATTCAGGCGAACTTCCCCAAACTTTAAAACCAATCTCAGCCACGTCATTAAGATCTTTAAAATCACAAACATTGCATGAATCCTTTTTGGGATCAAATCTTACAATACCATCACTATCGGGGCTTTGCGGGAAAGCATATACATTCTGCCAGCTGCTGTTCTTGAACCAAGGCTGAATACGCGCGCTCTTACCGCTTTTAAACTTTATCTCCAGCACATACCCTTTAAAATTCCCGTTCACAAACGCGGATACCTCTTCGCCCGTTTTAACGCTAAAGTTCAATTCCTGCCGACCTGCCGCCATCGCCGAGTTCGGCAACAAAAGATCTAATCCTTGCCCTACCGCTCTCTTCGCTACACATACAGCAGTTGATTGCGGTTTTTTACCAAACACCCCTTTTATCCTCTGCCATATATTACTAAAAAATTCCACAATACGATTCTTCATTCTCTCAAATACGTTTTTGATTTGATTTTGTACTATCGGTTCTTCATTCACGACCGCTGCCTCTTGACCGGGCTTGACCTCCCCTATCCTTACCCTTAGCGCTGCTTTATTGTCGATTGGAGCGTTAAAACAATCAAATACGACACACAGTCGCACATTGTGCGTATCACCTTGAGGACACGTCAACATAGGATTCGTCCATATTCCTCCCAATCTATCACCCGTCCAATTAATACCAACATCATTTAGGCGCTCAACTATATTTCCCTCATTATCTATTCTAACAAAGTGCACATCATAACCATTTGGAACAAAATTCTTCCCTATGTAAAAACCTATTGGCACTTCCTTACCGGCGTATTTTGCCCAGTTTGCATTAAATAATACTGCACCACCCCTATCCATATCTCTATCTCTATTTTGAAATACATCTATTGTTATTGCCCATGAAGAGGTCGATTCATCCCATCTTACGTCTTTCACGGTCCTTAGACTATCCGTAGTTGCACTTTGCCCATTAGGATTCGTTACCAGAATATCCCTCTCCTGCGGCACCACATAAGCGCTTTCTATCATATCAAGCACGTCTTTGGCTGTTACCTCTTTATCCCCCATATCAGATCCCACCTCTAAGACAATTCCATCGACATGACTCAAGTCGCCGCACTTGTCATAGCATCCATCTCGTGCCGGATCAAAACTGACTATGCCGTTCCTATCCGGATGTGCTGCCATAAAATTCATGCCTACACCATAAAGAGATATCCGTACCCAGGGATTTGCTCCCGGCTTAAATTTTACTTGAAGCGCACGCCCCTCAAAACTGCCACTAAATTGTGCCACCAGCCTATTACTATCATCCGCACTAAACGTTAGTGGTATTGCCTTTGCTGTCGCACCACCAACCGGTTGATCCGCCGAATGCGCTGGTCTAAAAATAAAATCACTTATTCTCGCACCCATATCTGCAACTTGTTCTGCGACAACTTCCCCGGCCGATACTGCGGCACCGCTTGCTCTCTTTGTTCCGATAGGGACTAAGCGTATTTCTTTTATTTTTTTCCTTGCCATTTCGGCACTTTCTCCAAAAATTTTTACACCAATCGCATAAATATTACTAAAATCCGAAAAATCATTTACATTTTTCTTGTCTGTTGCCGGATCAAACCGTATAACTCCGTTTTTAGGGGTTGCAGGGAATGAATATACATTATTCCATGCGTTATTTTTAAAATACAACTGCGCTTTTACGCTCTGACCGGATTTAAGGACGATTTCCATGATGTATCCTGTAAGATCGACGCCATTCTCCACCTGTAGCCCGGCAAGCACACCATTCCTAACATCTAAATATAATTCGCTTCCTTTTACAACAAACTTATCCGGCGGAATCGACACACCTTGTTTTGTTTCTCTAGACTGAGCCCTTGCAAAATCAGTTGATGCCGCTTGAGCTCTGCTCGGCCTTGGCGAAATCGCCTTCATGCCTGCGGGAACCAACCGCGCATATTCGATCATGCCTAACACTGATTCCGACGACCCTCCCCAAACTTTAAAACCAACCTCAGCCACATCATTAAGTTTTTTAAAATCACAAACATTACAGTTATCTTTGGCCGGGTCGAATCTTACTATACCTGCACCGTCAGGGATCATCGGGAAAGCATACAAATTCTGCCAGCTGCTGTTCTTGAACCAAGGTTGAATTTTCGCACTTTTCCCATTCTTAAACTTAATTTCAAGCATATATCCTTTAAAATCTCCACTCAGGAACGCGGACACTTCGTCACCTGTTTTCACGTTAAATGTTAATTCCCGAGACGATGCCGCAAAGACCTTAGCTGGTGACAACAAAAGATCATCCCCTGCCTGCACGGCATTACCTATACTTACAAAACCTGTTTTCGGCGAAGGTTCGGCACTAAAAATCCCGACAAGTAAGGCTACAACAAATATAAAAATGGATCTAACAACCCCTCTTCGGTCTCGAGCCCCTTCAACTTGTTCTTTTGCCATTGCAACAACTGCATGTAATTTTAGCTTACCTATTGTTTTAAAGAATGTCCTTAGTAATATAAACGCAAGAATCACCGCTACAAGATAGTCGAAGCACTCAAAAGAAGATACCGCCGCAGTTTGCTGAGAAAAATTAGCTGCCTCAGCTGACGACGGTATACCAGAAATCCCGCCAACGAAGGTTCGTAAAAATGCACCTACAACAAGAAGTACAACAGAAAAGATTTTTATTATAACTTTTCCCGTAACAAGCCAGCTTGGTTTTTCTTGTCCTTCAGCACGAGCGGATACGTTTGCTTTGCTGAGATCTATCTGAGCGATGACTGGGTGCTTTTCGGCTGTCACGTCGCTCGGCCTACGGCCTTCGGCCTTCGCGATTACAGATTCCTCTATTTTTTTCGCAGGAGCCGCATCTATGTCACTCTTTGTAACAACTGACAAGATAAATCTATCCGAGACTTCTATGGCCCGCCCAATAAGTTCTTTTCTATCCGTTTCACTTTTTAACGCGATCTGCGCGACACATTCTTCGCCGCCTATCGTGCAAGGGATCAAGACAATTCTATTCTCGCCGTTTTTGAACGACACACCCTTAAGAACAATATCCTTCGCCGCGCTTCCTAATTCTTCTGTCATGACAGGTGTTACATAATCCAGAAGTGTCTTTCGCGCAGATCTGTCCTGCCTTTCTAATAAATAGCTTCCTATATTCAATGCTGAATACATGAGATTCGCGTCAGACAAAGCGGTTTGCTGGATCTCACCTAAACCTAATTGCTTCATCAGATCTGAACTCAAATATGGTACAGCTATAGTGGAATGATTTTGTGTTGCATTTGGGTCATTGGTAGGATACGCCCACGCGAATTCCAAATTGAGGAAAGTAATAACTAAAATTATGCTTACGACTCTTAAAAAAATATTGTCTCTCTTCATTTTTCACCTTTTTATTTTTTTTCATTTTGAATACAAAAAAGTTGCGTAAACTTTGAAATAGCTTGTTATCATTTTAATCGAACACTAACCATTTGTCAAAAACAATATATGTGGCTTTTTTACATCTTAACTTATCGGCAAATTAAACCAGGTTTAAAATCAAAGCTAAACCTGTACATTTTTCAATCTCAAACCGGGTTTAGAATCAAAGCTAAACCCGCCCCCCCCCTGTCGCGAGAGGGTTCGAGTGAAGGGGACGATATACGATATATGAAGCAGGTCGGACATACCCCGTCATGCGCGGCGCCAAAGATGACGGGGCCATAATGGTCTATTCGATGATTCTGATCTGCGCGGGATTATCTATAACTATTTGTGGGGTTTTCTTGGACACTATTTTGCCGAAGACTTCGACATTTTTTCCGTTGTAAAAATTTGATGGGTCTATCGCCTGTTTTAAAAATAGTTCAACATTTTTAGAGAATATCATAAGTGATACATAATTTTTCTCATCCTTGCCGACCTTTAAAAAAATCCCTTTCGAAGAATATTTCGTGTCAAATATTCTTCCTTTCATTGTAACCACCGTACCTATGCATGATCTTGCCTAATGCTCCTCGATCTCTTTTACATCTCGCCATAATCCCCTCTTTGCCTGACGTGCCTCGCGCTCGGCTTCAATAAAACGGTCGTAATATTTTGTGTTTGGCGGGAATGTGTATACCCAAGCATAGCCGTTCCGCACTATCTCAAGGTTAGCCATTTTACCGTGTACATAAACATATGCCAGAACTCTACCGTATCTATCTTCCTTTTCGCTATCAAACTCAAGCTCAATTTTCTCATTGAACAACATCCTCCCGCTAAACTCCTGGGCCTTGACGGCATACGGCTCAGGATCAAGAACCCAAGTATTTCCATCTCTTCTTTTTATCTCCGGTGTATTTATCCCGATGAGCCTGACGTGTTTTCCATCCGCAAGGGCAATCGTGTCACCGTCGATGACGTTTTGAACATAATATTCTTTTGACCCAGCACTGGCATTTTGTGCCGGGCATCCAAATAAAGCAAACGCAAGAGCGATACTTAAAAAGTATATCGTATGTCGTATATTGTATATCGTATTTTTGGTGCGCTGCTCTCTTACATCCATCGTCTGTCGTCCT
>JAQUNB010000003.1 GCA_028717825.1 Candidatus Omnitrophota bacterium | reverse complement strand
TCTCGACAGGCTCTATTTCGTCACTAGTTTCTCCATGCTCTCTGCCATATACCAAATGCCATCTGCCTTCTGCCGGAAATTCGTCCCTCGTCCTTCGTCTCTGGTAACGTGGGCCGATTACGCCGCGGACAATATGAATTTCTTAAGAACACTATTAAGAAGCGTCATTTTGCCGAGATCCGCTTTTACTGCCGGTAGAGCAAATATCTTTTGCTCGATAAATTTTTTAACTTCGGTTATCTCCAGATCTTTCTGGGATAATTTTTGGCCCGTTATCTTCTCAAAAACTTCTCTTAAATAATTTATATCATCCGATCCGACGGCCTCAAGGACCAAAAGGATACTATCCACATTGACAAATTCCCCGCATGTCGGCTGGAACGCGACGGCACTTATCCCAAATTTTTCATTTATGCGTTGCGCCAAAACCAGATCGTGTATAGCAACATCGAACTTTATTTCATAGCCGAGATGGAGACTCTTTTGTTTTTCCATTTCAGTGCGAATAACGGAAATAATATCTTCTTCACCTTCTATGTCGAAGCGGACCACTTTTTCTTTATACTTAGTATCCCGCATATCATGCTCGATATCCTTTAACAATCTCCGTTCTTGTTCATCGCTAATAATGGTATCGGATATAAGATGACAAACTATAGATTTTTCGTTTTCGGGCGCGCCTTGCGTTTTCTTTTTTATGCGGGGGGTCTCTCGCATAATCCTCATTTCCCTATAAACGGTCATTTTCACGGCTTCTCTAAGCCCATCTATCTCACCGCCGGGGAGAGCATCTTTATACGATGGATGCTCTTTGCCTTTCGCGCCGACAATAAGCCGAATATCATTGATCGCGTTTATCATGGTCTTAGTAAAATTTTCGTCATTTCCACGGCGCAAAAGACATGAAAATTTCCATTGTGAGCCATCCGTATCGGCTGGAACAAATATGCCCAGATCATTTAAAAGCCGGCACTTTTTTCTTATTGCGTCGATAGACCAGTGCTTACCGGTACGCGGATTATTAGAGCACTTCGCGTGGATCTGCTTATATGTTATACCTTCGCCGCTCATGGCTCCTTTAAAAAGTTCTTTATCATTCTTGATCGCCTCAAGGCACGCCGCGAATAACTCCTCGGCCCTGCACAAATTCTCTGATTTATTTATAACACCTTCTACTTCATTCGGATGAAGCGCTTTTGGATTTTTTTCGTCAACTAATCCATCAACGGCATGCCTTAGGAGTTCAGCCGGACTGCCCGGTTTTTTAAAATATTCCTGTTTATTTGCCATAAGGCCAGCGAGTCCTCCTTTTTCACAGAAAAACGCATATTGCCCATTATTATATTTTTTGCGCTCTTTGGCCTTATACTTAATAACATGTTTTCGATAAAGCTCTGCCATTTTCTCTATATCGTTTCGTTCCATCGCTTCTTTAAATCCCGGGATCGTCTCAAGCGTCTTGATTATGTGATACTTTGCGTTATTTTCATCCGTCCAATAATCTCTTTCGACCTCGAGCGGATCCAACGCGTCCGGATTCGTTAGGTCGATCATCTCGGGTAAGGCAAGCCGCAACAATAGTGCCGGGCTGCTGGTTTTATCAAGATATGCCCGTTTATTAACCATAAGACCGCCCAGCCCGCCCACTTCCCTGAAGAACACTTCCTGCCCGCTATAACGGTGCCGTTTGGTATCTTTTGGCTTATACTTGATCACGTATTCTCGATATAAATTTGCCATTTTTTTTATATTGTTTTCATTCCTTGCCCTTCTAAACCCGGGAACGGTATCCAGTGTAGCTAAGATAAGTATCTTAGCGGTTTCTCTGGACGTCAATATTCCTGCCGGTTTTCTCTCTTCGGGATGCTTTATAATTTCGGCGGCCTTATCATATGTTAAAGTTAAATATTTTTCGCTGTCCGAAAGATCTTTTATCGCATGATAATATTGTGACGCGCTTAAATGTAATCGGTCTAGTGCCCCGGAATAACCATATTCATTGTACGTGACTATGATATTTATTTGTTCGGTGGTTAATTGACGATCCCCTGGATAATCCACCCCACGCGTCTTAAAAGGTTTAAGCCTTTCTTTTATTATCATTTTTACTTTTTCTCTATCTTCTTTCGATAGATCATACCGGTTAAGCGGCCTTATTTCTCCTTTTGTGCCGCACCTACACTCTATGCCATTCACTATGTCTATCATTCTCTTTGTATCACCCGTTTCTCCTCCTCTCATTAATTCTGAAAAAATATAATATCCTTCTTTGCCTTTAACCGGCACGAATATCCCTACATCCACTAAAATCTCAAACTCAAGCTTAAGGGTTTTTTCGTGAAAAGGCCGGTCCTTCACAACATCCTGCCAACTTATACCTTTGTTATTTATCATAGCGTTAAAAAATAGATTATTCGGTGCGCGGGTCTTATCTTTTTTTATTGTCTCAAGCAGGGACGCGGGGGAGCCCTTTCCCCGGGCCGATACCCCACTGGCCGCCATTCGTTCTACTTCATATGGCTTGAGCGCATCCGGATTATCGGCGTTGATCAATCCCGGTATTGCAAGGCGCAAAAGTTCCGCGGGGCTATTAAGCTTGTTAGAAAAATACGGCTGCCTTACCCCCATCAACCCCCTAAGACCGCCCACTTCATGGAAAAACGATGCTTGTCCCGTCTGTCTATATTTTCCTTTATCCTTTGGGTTATATCCGACGACATTTTTCCTATATAACTGGACCATTTTTTTTATATTATTTTTTGCCCTTGCTTCCCTAAACCCCGGAATTGTATCCAATGCCTGTAGTATGTGGTATTTTGCATTCTCGGGATCAGTCCAATAATGCCTTTCTATCTCAAGCGGATCCAAAGCATTGGGGTTAGTCAGATTAATTAACTCCGGCAACACAAGGCGTAAAAGTTCAGCAGAGCTGTTTTTCTTATTGAAGTAAGGTCGTTTCTTCCCCATCAATCCGCTAAGTCCGCCTACTTCGCGAAAAAACGCTGTCTGGCCTGGTTTCTTATACTTTGCCGTATGCGGTGGTTTGTATCCGATTACATGCCCCCGATACAACCTCGCCATTTCTTTTATATCATTTTGTTCCCTAGCTTTTTTAAATCCGTCAATCGTATATAACGCCTGCAATATGTGGTATTTAGCGTTTTCGGGATATGTCCAATAAGATAATTCTACCTCGAGCGGATCCAAGGCGTCCGGATTCGTCAAATTTATTAATTCCGGGATTGCAAGACGCAAAAGTTCGGCGGGACTACCTGCTTTCTTAAAGTAAGGTTTTTCATTTGCCATCAAACCATTCAATCCACCTACTTCATAGAAAAACACTTGCTGGCCCGGGTTCTTATATTTATTATTATCTCGAGGTTTATATCCTATTACATATTCCCGATACAGCCGTGCCATATTTCTTATGTTGTTTTTCTCTCTTTCATTTTTAAATCCGGGAATCGTGTCCAATGTCGCTAGAATTAAATTTTTTGCGGTATCGCTGGAAATTAGTGTTCCGAATGGTTTTCTCTCTTCCGTATGCTTAACCAGTCTAACGGCTTCATCGTAGCTCAAGGTCAAATATCTTTCGCGATCAGGCAGCATCTTTATTATATTAAAATACGTCCGCTCAGCGACACCCAACTCTTCCAACGCGCCGAAATACCCGTATTTATTATATGCGTTTATCAAATCACGTGGTTGTGGTTCTGCTTTTTTAATACTTCTATACGACGAAACATTAAAATCGTCAGATATGTTATTAGAACCATATTTACAATACGCCAGGTACAAACTTTCCCAATCCAACATATAATCATATCGATCAAAAAGGTAATCCATGTTAAATTCGTTATATCTATGCAAATCCTGACCTTTTTGTTTTGCTTCCGGATTACCGATTATCCATTCATCTCGTAATCTATTCAAAGGTATGCCAAGTTTTTCGGATTGATCAACCCAGCCGCGTATTTCGTCAAATTCGTGACGCGCGCCTTGTTTTTTATCGGCTTTCGGTATTTCTTGATAAGAATTCTGGAGGGCTTCTTCGTCATAATAAAATTTTGAATCGATATAAATGGTCGGTTTATTGTTATACTTGCCAAGCCCGACATGCGCGAACTGGCCCCTATTTGCGAAGAGGTCCGGGATCGCGACGATAAGGACGGGGATCTGTGGCCTTCCCTCCTCCCGGCAAAGAAGAACTTCTCTTTGCCGTAATTTTTCTATACCGCCGGCTTCTGTGATTTTTTCCTGAATATACTCATTGACTGCTTGGTGTGATAAGAGACCATACCCTTTTTCAAACATTTCTTTGAACTCTTCCATAGACAATCGGGAATCAGGAGAAAGTGTATGTTTAGATACAATACCCTCTCCCGCGCTTTCTCCAGCAAAAGAAAACTGCGAAGCATCGGCAATAAGGAACGCAAATGCTACAATTACGCTTACGATTTTTATGAAAATCCTTCTGCGTATAATATTTAATTTGTTTTTAGCATCTTTATAATTAGTCATATGGTACGTTATTTTAACAAATAGTTAGTTTTAGGTCAATTATTCATTTCTGGGTTTTTTATCTTTAACAGAGCTGCGGTGTTACCCTTAGTTTAGTAACCGGTCGTGACCGTTCACTACGATTCATTTCCGCGATAATCAACGATAACGTAGGGAAGGGTTTCAAACCCTTCCCTACAACCAAACTGCGATTGTTGACTTCTGCAATAACAATAAAACGTAGGGAACAGGCATGCCTGTTCCCTACACAAAAAACGCCCGCAATTCGTCCCTCGTCCTTCGTCCTAGCGAGAGAAGCGAGCGGTCGTCTCTCATCTATCGTTTTCATCGGCACCATATACCACATACGCTCTTAAGCCATCTCGTCTCCACGTCTACTATAGACGTTCTTCAACAAGTCTCCCCCGTCACTTTATTTTCTTCCCCTCCTCACGCGATTATGCGATAATTTATTTTATGAAATACGACAAATTCCAAACACAAGCCATCGAACACATAAATGCAGGGCATTCTGTTATTGTCTCCGCCCCTACCGGCTCGGGTAAGACCGCTATTGCGGAACATGTCATAAACGAAAGTCTTGCGAACGGAACACGTGTCATCTACACCGCGCCCATAAAGGCCTTATCCAATCAGAAGTTCAGGGATTTCCAGACCCTTTATGAGGATAAGATCGGGATACTCACCGGCGACGTAAGCATAAACCCCCACGCCCCTATCCTCATAATGACGACTGAAATATTCCGCAACAAGATACTCAGCGAAGAATCAGACTTGGATGAATATGAGTGGATAATTTTCGATGAGATCCATTATATCGACGACTACGAACGCGGCACTGTCTGGGAAGAGTCTCTCATATTCCTTCCCAAACACATGAAAATGCTGGCCCTCTCAGCGACCATACCTAACATAAATGAGTTCGCCGACTGGATACAAGCCGTGCACGGTAAACCGGTTAAAGTCGTGGTAGAAACTACGAGGCCCGTGCCGCTTCATATAATTTACCAATGCGAAAATAAATTTTTCGACAACATAAACAAGATAAAAGGCGCGATACCTCCGATATCAAGCAGAAAACTTTATTACAGTCGCGGCAAAAGTTTCATAAGAAAAGAACACTTAAGGGCCAACAGGCTCGACACGCTGATAAATCATCTTCAAAATACCGGAAAACTTCCCTGCATATATTTTGTCTTCGGCAGAAGGCGCGCGGAGTATCTGGCGGAAGAACTTTTGAACTACGATTTTTTGGACACGCATGAAAAAGCCGAGATAACCGCCCTTTACAGCCGGCTTTGCGACGTGTTCGACCTCAAAAACGAAGAAAGCGCCAATATCCTGTTGCCTCTGGTCGAAAGAGGTATCGCTTATCATCACGCGGGAATGCTGCCCACGCTAAAGGAAGTTATTGAGAGGCTTTTTACCTCAAAACTGATCAAGGTGATATTTACGACCGAAACTTTCGCGCTCGGGATAAACATGCCCGCGAAAACCGTCGCGTTCGACGACCTTAGAAAATATTACGGTTCTTTTCACGCTAACCTCAAGACACGCGATTTCTACCAAATGGCCGGCAGAGCCGGACGGCGCGGAATAGACGAGGAAGGTTTCGTTTTCGCGAGAGTCAACCTGAACAGTATTAATTACGATGAGCTGAGGAAGATCATCCAGAGCAGTCCCGAAGAAGTAAGAAGCCGGTTTAACGCCTCTTACGCGACCATCCTGAACTTATACGCGCGTTACGGCGAGAAACTTTACGATATCTACCCGAGATCTTTCTATTATTTTCAGACAAAGAAGAAAACCCCGGGAAGAGCGCTTAACAATATGCAAGCTAAAGTTCAGCTTCTTAAAAATCTTCAATATATCAGCAACGGTCAGCTTACCGCAAAAGGCGAGTTTGCCGGAAAGCTTTACGGCTATGAGATCAGTTTGACCGAGCTTTATGAGCAAGGCATTTTGGAGGAGCTTTCCGAAATCTCCCTCGGGGTGCTCGCCGTTGCCGTTGTATTCGAACCACGTAAAAACACGACTCTGCCAAAACTGAACAAAGAAACGAGAAAACTTAATTATAGAACAGACAATATGATGAAAATAGCCAACGGGATAGAGAAAAAATACGGGATACTACCGATAAGTAAAGGTTTGCATTACCATCTCGCGCCGTGCGTTGAGGCTTGGATGCGAGGCGTCGAATTCAACAGCCTCTTGAGCTTAACAGACGCGGACGAAGGCGAGATAATACGTTACTTGCGGATGGGAATACAAGTCCTGCGCGAGATACTCGACACACCAGCTTCAAATAACCTCAAAAACAAGATAAGGTCAGCCATAAAACTGATGAATCGCGATATCATCGACGCGGAAAACCAATTGCGGAAGATCGAATAGCTGTTGGTGTCGTATTGAGGTATTAGTGATTCGGAGTTCGCGTTTCGGCCCACGGCCCTTGTATCTCGTATCGCGTATCTCGTAACGTGGGCCGAACCCCAATCGTCCCTCGTCCTAGCGAAGCGAGCGGTCGTCTGTTATCCTTCGTCTATCGTCCCACCATGCGCTCTCTGCTATATGCCAAATGCTAAATGCCATCTGCCAAAAATTCGTCCTTCGTCCATCGTCATCACTGGCACTATATACCATAGACGTTCTTCAAATCATCTCGCTTCATCTCAACCATATACGCTCTTAGCCTGTGTCGTTCCCTGCACCACATACCACATACGTTCTTCGTCCCCCGCTACTGCCCCAAACCCTGCGCGCTCTTTTCATCTTTATAATAATCCTGCAGCGCTTTCGGCGCCAGGTCTTTGTCTCTCACAGCTTTGATCCCTTCGACGCATGCCTCAGCGGCCGCCATTGTTGTCACATAGGCTACTTTATGCTGTATGGCCTGCATCCGGATGTAACTATCGTCATACTGGCTGTTTCTGCCGATTGGGGTGTTAATGATAAGCTGTATCTCCCCGTTTTTGATCACATCGAGGATATTTGGCCTTCCTTCATGTAGTTTTTTTATTTTGATGCTCTCTATCCCTTTTTCCAAAAGGAACCGCGCTGTGTTTTCCGTGGCGTAAAAAGTAAAACCCAGCTCTTTCAGCCTTTTTGCCACGTTCAGGAGGTCCGCTTTATCTTTATCCGCAACAGTTATCAGTATATTTCCTTTCGACGGAAGTTTTGTCCCCGCAGCTTCCTGCGCTTTATAAAAAGCCGCGCCGAAACTATTCGCGATACCCATGACTTCGCCGGTCGCTCTCATTTCGGGCCCGAGAAGAGGATCTACTTCAGGGAACATATTGAACGGAAAAACGGCTTCTTTGACTCCGACAAAACTACTCGGTTTATCTTTAAGTTCCGGGAAATCTTTTAGCTTCTTTCCCAGCATCAACAAAGTCGCTATATGAGCAACCGGGATCCCTCTCATTTTCGAAACGAACGGCACCGTACGTGAAGCCCTCGGGTTCGCCTCGAGAATATACACTTTGTCGTTACATATAGCATATTGGATATTGATGAGCCCAATTACTTTAAGTTCGCGGGCCATTTTCTCGGTATATTCTTTCATAGTGTCCAAATGTTTCTTCGCGATCGTTCTTGTCGGTATCGCACAGGCCGAATCCCCAGAATGGATCCCGGCATGTTCGATATGTTCCATAATACCGGCGATGAAAGTATTCTCCCCGTCACATAACGCGTCCACTTCCGTCTCGATGGCACGTTCCAAGAACCTATCGATCAGCATCGGATGCTCCGGACTGACCTGAATAGCTTCCAAAGCATATTTTCTCAGCATTTTTTCATCATAGATTATTTCCATACCTCTTCCGCCGAGGACGAACGACGGCCTTACCATGAGCGGGTATCCTATTTTTTTAGCGATCTCAAGAGCTTCGTCAACCGATCGCGCCGTCCCGCTTTCGGGCTGGGGGATATCAAGTTCTATCATTTTTTCGCGGAACCGCTCACGGTCTTCGGCAAAACTTATGCTTTCCGGTGATGTCCCCAAAATATTCACTCCGCAACTTTTAAGTTCCTGCGCCAGATTAAGCGGCGTCTGCCCGCCGAACTGGACTATAACGCCTTCCGGTTTTTCTTTTTCGTAGATCGCCAAGACATCTTCCACCGTAAGGGGTTCAAAATAAAGTTTATTCGATGTGTCGTAATCCGTCGATACTGTCTCCGGGTTACAATTGACCATTATGGACTCGTACCCTTTATCTTTTAACGCAAACGCGGCATGCACACAGGTATAATCGAATTCTATACCCTGCCCGATCCTGTTCGGCCCGCCGCCGAGTATCATGATCTTCTTGTTCTTTGTCACGGGCACCGAATCTTTTGAGGAACAATACGTCGAATAATAATATGCCGCGTTCTCAACCCCGCTTACGGGCACTTTTTCGAAGCTTGCGCATTTGCCGAGGGCAAGCCTTCTTTTCCGTACTCCGCTCTCGCTTACACTAAAAAGGTTCGCTAGATATTTATCGGAGAATCCGTATTCTTTGGCTTTCACCAATTTATTGTCCGGCAGGTCATTCCACTTATGTTTGAGTATGTCTTCTTCAAAATCGACCAGCTCTTTCATCTCTTTTATGAACCAGCGGCCGATATGTGTCATCTTATGAAGCTCTTCCACCGCCATACCTTTGCGCAGTGCCTCATACATAAGGAACGCCCTCTCGCTCGAGGCGACGAATAACCTCTCTTTTAACTGCTCAAGCGACAAGGACTTGAAATTTTTTGCCCCGCCCAAGCCATGCCGTCCGATCTCAAGGGAGCGTATAGCTTTTTGGAACGCTTCCTTAAAATTCTTGCCGATACTCATGACCTCGCCGACCGCTTTCATCTGTGTTCCGATAACATCTTTCGCCTTGGGAAACTTCTCGAACGCCCAGCGGGCAAATTTCACAACAACATAATTGCCGCTCGGCGTATATTTTTCCAAAGTTCCTTCCCGCCAATACGGCATCTCATCCATCGTCAGGCCCGCCGCCAGTTTAGTTGAGATACGTGCTATAGGGAAACCGGTGGCTTTTGACGCGAGTGCGGAAGATCTCGAAGTACGCGGGTTGATCTCAATAACCACTAACCTATCGGTCTCCGGATTGTGCGCAAACTGTACATTAGTACCGCCTATTACACCTATCGCATCCACTATCCGGTAGGAAGCATCCTGCATGCGTTTTTGTAATTTTTCAGGAACGGTCAACATTGGCGCGACACAAAAACTATCGCCCGTATGAACGCCCATCGCATCGACATTTTCAATAAAACAAACCGTTATTTTCTGGTTTTTGTGATCCCTGACCGCTTCCAGCTCCAACTCTTCCCACCCTATCACGGATTCTTCCACAAGTACCTGCCTCACGATACTAACGCTTAATCCTCTGGCAACGATCGTCCTGAGTTCCTCAACATTATAAGCTATTCCTCCGCCTGTTCCGCCCATTGTATACGCGGGTCTTAAAACAACGGGATATGAAAGTTTTTCGGCTATTTTTTCCGCTTCTTCGACAGAAGTACATATTTCCGAACGCGGGACCTCTAAACCGAGACTCTTCATCGTTTCTTTAAAAGCCAGACGATCCTCACCACGCATGATCGCGTCTTCTTTAACACCGATTATCTCAACGTTATATTTCTCGAGTACCCCCGCCTTATGGAGACCCGACGCCAAATTGAGCCCGGTCTGCCCGCCAAGGTTCGGAAGAAGCGCATCCGGCCTTTCTTTTTCGATGATCTTCGCGATGCTCTCTACCGTAAGCGGTTCAATATATGTTTTATCGGCCATCCCGGGATCCGTCATTATGGTCGCCGGGTTGGAATTGACCAGTACAACCTCATATCCTTCTTCCCGCAACGCCTTACACGCCTGCGTACCTGAATAATCAAACTCGCATGCCTGACCTATTATGATCGGGCCCGACCCGATAATAAGTACTTTCTTTATGTCACTGCGCCTCGCCATTGTTCCTCCTTTGCCTTATACAAAAAAAAAGGCGACTCTGCTATTAGCAGGATCGCCTTTTTATAATGATTGTAACCAGCACCATTTTCACCACGATTACTTCGTTGTAAGAGTTTTCTATATCGTCACACCCTCGTGACGTGTGGTTATTTTACAGCATTCTCACCGCTCTTTCAAGAATTTAAAAGCAATAAAAACCAAGTAACTGTTCCCTCGCTTTTTTAATATCTCCTGAAATCCTGTCTGGGCCTAACTTTCGGCGGGCGGGCTTCGTCAACGCTTATGTTGCGTCCGCCCATCATTGTGAGATTCAAACCGGTCTTTGCGGCTTCCGCTTCCTGAAGACTCGACATCTCCACGAACCCAAAACCTTTGTTCGGTATAATATTAACATTTTCTACTGTCCCAAATCGGGCAAACATCTCCCGAAGTTCACCTTCGTTAGTGGAATAACTAAGGTTCCCAACAAACAATTTTTTTTCTTTCATTTTTATCTCCTTTTTTTGCCTGCTTATTTTCAGTTTTTTGCCATCTCAGCCGCCGCTTCATTGACGATTTCCTCGATCAGTTCTTTTACAGGCACTATCTTTTTTATTTTTGAAACATTTGTGCTGGCGAAAACTACGGCGTTATCTATATCGCCTTCCACAGCGTCTATGAGCGCTTTTGCTATGCAAAAAAGCGCGTTATGGGGGTCACAGGTCCTCAAGCACTTGTAATTACAGCTTATCGCCCGCCTTTTTCCATTAAGCACATCATCTATAAGTTTGGTCCTGATAACTTTCGCGGGCATCCCTACGGGACTCTGAATAAATACGAGAGAATCTTTATCGGATCTCACGATAAGTTCTTTATATTTGATGGATGCCGAACACTCGTTCGTCGCGATAAAACGTGTCCCTATTTGTACCCCCTTCGCGCCGAGTTTCAAGAACTTCGCCATGTCTTTGCCGTCAAATATGCCTCCCGCGGCGATAACAGGTATGGAAACTTTGTGCGCTTTTTCTTGTTCCCTGACGACATCCAAGACCTCTTTCAAAGAATTTTCCAGTTTGGTCAGCTTACCTTGCTTAAGATCTTCCAGCGAATGGCCGCCGATATGCCCGCCGGATAAGGGCCCCTCAACTATTACGGCATCGGGTATCTTGTTATAGCGCCTCTTCCATGTTTTAAATATCAGTGACAGCGCCCGGGCAGATGAAAGAAGCGGGATAAGTTTTACCGACGAGCCTTCTGTGTATTCCGGTAGGCTTATAGGTAACCCCGCGCCGGAAATTATATAATCGACGTCCTCCGCGGCAGTCGTTCTGGCAATATCTTCATAGTTACTAAGCGCGACCATTATATTGACGCCGATCACACCTTTAGTTAATTCTCGCGCCTTACGTATCTCTTTTTGGAGATGTTCTCTCGAGGATTTAGGTACATTTGACCGGTTTTCCGGAGTATCCGGAGGAAGTCCGACACTTGCGATCGTCCCCGCAGCCCCACAATTCGCTACGGCACTGGCCAGAGAAGAAGTAGACACCCTGACACCCATACCACCTTGTATAATAGGCACCTTTATCTCGAGATCCCCGATAACAAGCGGATCTAATCTTCTGTTCATATCGAAAAGTTCCCTCTACCTAAAAAAGGCTAATTTATCCTATACATTTTTCGAGCTGCGTCCAACCGATTAAGAAAATTGTGAATAAGCACATCGGGGTAAATTGAGGTAGGAAGTACAAGAATTATTCACAAAAATTTAATAGACAAGAAATTCCCTCAAATTAACGAAGTCATTATACCGCAAAAGCCCGATATTAACAAGTAAAAGAACTCTTATACACAATAGAATCCCCTATTTATGCGGGTTTGGAAGGGTACGGCGTCACTTGGCATAACGCTCATCGACACGGCGAAAAAGCTTCCTGTCGGGAGGAAGGCTTGATGGGACAGGATATTTGAACTCTATTTCGAAGGTACCAAAATTGAAATTTCCGTAAGGGTCGGGTAGCGGGACTGAATATTAGAAAATACCTTTTTTCGGTCTCCTCTTTTGTGGCTTCGCCCAGTGCTGTTTTTGTGCCCTTGGGTGGAGCTAGTCGTTCGGGGTTCGTAACTCTTTGTTCGTGCATAGCATATGGCATATAGTATTTGGCATATAGCGATTAATGACAAAGGTCAAAGCACAAATGACAAATCAATGCCAAATATCAAATCACAAAAAACGAGACCGCGGATCCTTGCCCGAGTTTTGATATTTGGATTTTTGATTTCATTTGTCATTTGGATTTTGTTATTTGTCATTTAATTCCAACTGCCATATGCTGAATGCCATCCGCAAATCTATCGTCTCCACCGCCACTATATACCATATACGTTCTTTAACCGCATCGCCTCCACCCAGCAATATACGTTCTTAGTCCGAGTCGTTCTCTGTACTGCATACCGCATACTATGTACAGCTCTTATTCGTCCCCGCCGGCACATGCCTCAGAATATCATGAAATTTTACTTCGGGGTTGTGGTAGCGTTTGCGGCCTTCGGTGTGCTTGCCGCATTGAATTACTTCGGCGGGGCACCACTGGAGACATGCGAAGCAGGTTTGGCACTTTCT
>JAQUNB010000002.1 GCA_028717825.1 Candidatus Omnitrophota bacterium | reverse complement strand
GGGAGGATGGAGACTAAGAAACTGTTAGTCGCGGATAGCGGGTTACCGGCAGGGACGATACTAGAGTATACGGACCAGGCAATACACAACGTCGGGACGACAAGCGAATACGGGTATTTGAGCATACAGACAAACGCAGACGGGACGTACAAGACATTTACGGAATATTTTAGCGCAGACCAACCGAAATATGTAAAAGAATACACAGCGGCGGGAGTACTGCAGGTGACGTACGAGTATGATGCGACGGGGAAACTTGTAAAGAAGACGGATCTCGAGGCGGAGTATACGTATTACATCGATGCTAATAATCGCATGGCTACAAAAACTCTGCTGGTTGCACAGGGTAGTGATGCGGCGGGTACGGTTTATCAGTACTATAACGAAAACTTCTATGGCACAAGTACGCCAACCGATACCTCCGACGATTACGGCCGTATTTACATGAAAATATTGCCCGACAGCACGACATCCTTTACATATTTGGCATACTACCAGGGGACTGATCTGAAAGCCCAAGTTACCGAAACAGGTGCTTATGCTGGTACAACCAACTATTTTTACCATAATTACAGTATCAACTATAAGGATGATCCGGCAAATGAGATAGGATTCCGAAAAGTCGATGCTGCCGGCGATACTTATGAATTTGAAATAATAAGTGGTGAGTATCATCTTAGAAAAACTATTGATGCCTCTGAAAGCAATAGGACTTTTTGGTATTATTGGGATGAATATCCGGAACTTGGCGGTATTGTGGTAGAAGCTCCTACGTCTTGGAGCGGTGAAAATTGGGTTTTATACCAGTTTGACAACACATCGGATCCCTTAAACCCAACAGTTGATTGGAATTCAGCTACTTTGATAACGGAACCGACAGATAAACCGGAATTGGGTAATTATCCGCCGTCGCCTGTTGAATATCCTACGGGAGGAGTGCCTGCGGCAGACTTGTATGTCGTAGAATCCGAACAAAATGTTGTAGATAACAGTACCCCTTACATTAACGTAGGCCATTTATATGACATGCTTGATTCTCTGCAGGGAGTATCAACGGGTGTCGGGGTAACTATTGCGATACTTGATACGGGCATTGATGAAACAAAGCTTGATATTAATGTAACGGATGGGTATGATTTCGCCGGGTCAAATATTTTTGATTACACAAGCGATGAAGATTATACTGATGTATCGGGGCATGGCACCGAAACTGCCAGTATAATAGTTGGACCGGATGGCGATGGCGTGGCACCTCAATCTGACATCATGGCCTTAAAAGTTTTTGATGATTTTGGGAACACTTCTTCGGAAGTTGTGGCCAACGCTATAAAATACGCGGTTGATAACGGGGCGCGTATCATAGTGATGCCTTTTAGTCTTTTCCCGACTTCAGAGCCCGTCAATAAGGCTATTGATTATGCCGTTAGCAAAGATGTAATACTTATAGCCGCGGCCGGTAATTCTTCTACCGAGATACTTGATGCTAGCTTGGCTGCCAATGATAACGTCATAACAGTCGGTTCAGCTAATTCTGATGGTACCATGTCCGCATGGAGCAATTACGGCAGCGAACTGGATCTTCTCGCGCCATGGGATGTTGTAACGGTAACAACCGGAGACGAAAAAGAAGCCGGGACGTCTTTCTCCGCCGCTTTTGTCGCGGGGGTGGCGGCTCTTGTCTTGGAAGAGAACCCCGACCTATCCAGTGAAGAAGTGTTGGCGGTTCTTAAAAATATGATGGGAGTAAAAACAAATGAAACAGGGCTTTATGAAAATATCGGGACATTTATGATAGAGGGATACGGGAAGGTTGGAGATACGAAAGTATCGAAGGAGGGCGATACTCAAGAAGTGAAGGGCGCAAGTACAGATGAAGTTCTATCATTACAAGCAGTTAAAAGGCAAAATTTAAAAGAATTTACCGGCAGTTCCATTAAAATGGAACTTTATAAAAAACCGGAATAAAAAAACAAAAAATTTGGTATAATGTATACGTAAAATGGAGGTAAGACGTGGTTAAAAAAACGGAACAAAGGAAACACCCGAGGGTGGAGACCCATATTCCCATACGCTATTATAAGCTTAGGGAAGGAGCGGGCAGCCAGATCACTGGTTCTATAAGCAAGAACATGAGCCAGGGCGGGATACGCTTCAGGACACCGGAATTCGTTTCCATGGCGTGTAGATTGATTTTGGAATTGGATATTCCTTCAATTACAAAACCGATCAAAGCTATCTCAAAAGTTGCTTGGATACGAAAGACCGAGTCGGGCAAGGAATACGAAATCGGGAACCAATTCCTTGAGATGTCCAGAGAAGATATCAAGCTTGTAACAGAGTATATTGATAACTTCCTTGGGGCGAAGAACACGGAAAACGCCGGCCGACAGGAAAACGATTCCAAAAAACTCATAAACGTGGAATAAACCCGCATCAAACTTGGGCTGTTGAGATCGGTACGGTAAAAAAAAGAACGTGTCTGACTTGATCTCAACAGCAATACGCCCTTTCTTTCGGGAGTTCTCTAAAATACTCAAAAAGTGACGATATTTTAGTACAATAAAAAAGTTTGATATCGAGATTTCAAACTTTTTTATTATGTGGTATAATTGTTAGGACTGAAATCCTTTAATAGTTGCCAAGTTATCTAAGATTTCGTTTTTGAAATTTCATATATTTATCTTCTAACAAGAAGAGGAGGGGATATGGAAAAGGGTATAGAAAAGAGACGGTATCCCAGAGTCGATGTTCATATTCCAGTAAAGTATTACAAATTAGGGAATCCCGCCGAATCAGGTAAGACCAGTGTCTTAACAAAGAATCTTAGCGAAGGTGGAATACGATTCGAAGCCCCGGAATTTATTTCAAGGGCCTGCAGACTTATTCTGGAGCTGGACATGCCCATGTTCACAAAATCTATTAAGGCTATATCAAAAGTGGCATGGATAAAAAAAGGTACTGCCGCCGAAGACTACGATATCGGAAATAAGTTTCTCGAAATATCAAAAGAGGATAAAGAATTAGTGTCGCAATACGTCAGCAGCTTATCCCTCTATAACGACGCAGGTGAAAATAGGAGAAAACCAGGCATAGGTTCGGGGGATATTGATTAAGTTCCCGCCCGTTAAAGAGCGGTTTTTTAAAAACCTTTATGTTTGACAGCCATAAGTATATGTTATAAAATTAAAAAATCGTCTTGTCGCGTTTAGTTCTTATTAGCCGAATGTCTGTTTTGTCTATTTAAACATACTCTAATGTTATCATGAGAAAAAATCTTATAGTTTTTGCTACGGTCATTTCTGTTTTTTTTGTTTGGACAAATAGTTCATACGCGTTTTGGATCTGGACTCCGAAAAGTAAGACTATGGTCAATCCTAAATTCGCGGTAAAAGATACACCACGTGAACAGTATGACTGGGCAATGAGTTTTTTTCAGCAGAAAGATTTTAAACGTGCTGCGGAAGAATTCGTACGGTTCATCAAATTTTATTCTGATTCAGAACAGGCCCCCGAAGCTCAGTATTACGCCGGCAGGGCCTACGAAGAGGCAGGCAAATATTACTTCGCGTTCCAAAATTACCAGAAAACGATCGATAATTATCCGTATACACAACGGATGGATGAGATAATTAAAAGGGAATATAATATTGCAAATATTTTCCAGTCAAAAGAAAGCGCGAAGCTGATGGAGCTTGAATTATCGATCTCACTCGACCGCGCTGTAGAAGTGTATAAGAAAATAGTCGATAACAACCCCTTTGGAAAGCTCGCAGAGAGGTCGTTATTTAAAATGGCGGAATGCTATCGAAGGATGTTCAGGTATACGGAAGCTATAGAAGCTTATGAGAAAATAATTAACGACTATCCCGAGAGCAGGCTTGTCCCCGAGGCTAAATACCAGTTGGCCTATACAAGGTATGATGCATCACTTAATCCGGAATATGATCAGGAAAGCACGGAAGAAGCGCTTAAAGAATTCAAAGAGATATCGACCTCTAGCCCTGTCCCGAGCGTTGCAAATGACGCCGAAAAGGTATTGAGCGAACTTAGGAATAAAAAAGCCGATAGTGTTTTTAATGTCGCGACTTTTTATGAACGCCAAGGGAAGTATAGGAGCGCCGTGATATATTACAGAGATGTTACCTCTAAATTTCCTGATACACAAGCTGCCCAAAAGGCGAGGGAAAAAATAAGTAAATTGGAAAAGAAAATTAAGGACTAATATGAAGTATATTCTTTCGATAGTGTTTGCGTGTTTGGTGCTTACGGGCGGATGCGGCTATACAACAAGAGCCATACTCCCCGAAAACCAAAAATCTATCCATGTAGATAATTTTGTCAACGGCATTGATTTCAATAAGGAAATCTCTAACAGAAGGCCGGAGTATTCTTATTGGCCGGGGCTTGAGACTAATATCACAAAAACCGTCATTGATAATTTTCTTCTTGATAAGAGCTTGATGGTAAAAAGCGAAACAGAAGCGGATCTTCTGCTTAAGGGGACGCTGAAGGAATTCCGGCAATTTCCGTTAAGTTATGATAATAATGATAACGTAGAAGAATTACGTGTAGAGATATACGTTGACCTTGAGTTGTACGATAACCATACAAATCAACTTCTATGGAAGGAATCAGGATTTATGGGGCAGACGGATTATACGGTTAATGGGCCTAAAACAGAGAGTGAATCGGAGGCTGTAAACGCCGCAGCCAAGGATCTTTCTCAGCGTATTTTAGAAAGAATTGTAGAATCGTGGTGACACTTGCTGCATAATGCAATGATCCGTGATGAGCGTGTTTAAAGAAGTCAGAATATTTCTGGCTTCTTTTTTTCTAAAATTTCAGTCAAAAACGCCGGTTCAATATGAATTATCTTATTATAGGTGATGATGAGTACATTAGGGCGAGCGAAATAAGCAAAATCAGGGATAAATACATCTCCCCTAAAGAAGCGGAGCTTAATTTTTCCGTTTTTTCTTCTGACAATATCGACGCGATAATGGATTCTTTGGAAACGGTACCTTTTTTGGCGTCTAAAAGGGTTACCGTAGTTAAGGTTGATAAGGGCGCGGGCGATGTTTTTCTCAACGCTATTTACGCATACCTAAAAAGATCCATGGAGACCAGTGTTCTCGTCCTTACCTGTGACAATGCGTTCAAAGATAGCGCTAATTACGGTAAACTGCCGAAAGAAATGCAAATAATAAAAGCCGATAGACCCGACGCGGAAAGTATGAAAAAATGGATCATCGGGTATTTTAAAAAAAATGGCGCAGATATATCAAGAGAAGCGGCAGAGCTTATTACCTGTCTTAAAGGGGATGATACTTCGGGGATCAAAACGGAGCTGGATAAACTTTTGAACTTTGCTAGCGGTGAAAAAATAGAAACGTCACACGTGGAAAAAATAGTGGGGCGTACGGTAACAGATAATATCTTTAAGCTGGTAGACGCGATAAATGCTGGCGATGCGGATTGGGCGTTCAGGATCTTAAAGGATCTTTACGATCAGAAAAAACAGAGTTTTGAGATCCTGGGCTATCTCGGTTGGCATATTAAAATGGTGCAGAATATGGTTCTTTACTCGTCGAAAGGCATGGGCATTGACCGTATTGCCGCCGAAATGAAATATTCTCCATTTTTTGTAAAAAAATTATATGATCAGGCTAAAAAATATAGCAAAAAAAAGATCGAAAGATGGACTTTGCTTGTTTTGGAAACGGATAAGGATATAAAAACCGGGAAAAAAGAAGCTAATATGGCGATCGAGATGCTTATTGTAAACCTTGTTAAAGAGCCACGTATGTCCGGTTATTATGCTGGTTCATGAAGTAGGGTTTAAAAGGCGGAATATGGAAAAATTATACGATAATAGGCCAATAGGTGTATTTGATTCTGGGGTAGGAGGTCTTACTGTCGCTAGGAGCATAAGGCGTAGTATTCCGGATGAGGATATCATCTATTTTGGGGATACCGCGCGCGTACCTTACGGAAATAAATCGAAAGATACCATCATACGGTTTGCCCATGAGATCGTGAACTTTATGATCGCTAAAAAGGTAAAAATGGTAGTTGTGGCGTGTAACACCGCCTCAAGCCTTAGCCTGCAGGCCTTGAAAAAAACATATGACATTCCGGTCATTGGGGTAATAGTGCCGGGAGTGAAAGAAGCCGTAAAAGTCTCCAAAAATAAGAGGATAGGGGTGATAGGGACCCATTCCACTGTATCAAGCGGAGCGTATGTAAAAGAACTAAAAAAAGTGAGTTCGAGATACAGGATATTTCAGGGATGCTGTCCGCTTTTTGTGCCGCTTGTAGAGAACAAGATGATAAATGATCCTGTTACTTTTGAGATGGCCGGCAGGTATCTAAAAACCTTCAGAGAAAAAGACATTGATACGTTAATATTAGGCTGTACGCATTATCCGATCTTGAAAAGTGTTATCGGAAAAGTAATGAAGGATGTTAAACTTGTGGATTCTTCGTTCGCCGTGGCGAGAGAGGTTGACAGTATACTGCGCGATAAAGGGCTAAGCGCATACGGGAGAAAACGCTCTGGCAAAATAAAATGTTTTGTAAGTGATAATGTAGAAGCTTTTAGGAACGTTGCTAGTATATTCTTTAAGGAAAATCTTGATATAAAAAAGGTGATACTATAATGTTACGTTATGTGGAAGCAAAAAAAATAGAAAAAGTTGTCGAAGAATTATGTTTCGAGGCGAATATCTTCCTGAGATCCGATGTAGAGAAAGCTTTGAAAAGATCCTGTTGTAGTGAAAAGAAAAACTCGATCTCGAGAGAAATGATGGAGATCCTTCTTGAAAATGCCCGCATCGCGCGAAGAAAAAACTTACCCATTTGTCAGGATACGGGTGTAGCGACTGTTTTTGTCGACATAGGGCAGAATGTTGTCATTAAAGGCGGGCTATTAAGAGACGCTGTAACTCGTGGAGTTAAAGCGTCTTACGAGAAGAATTGCTTTCGTAAATCGGTGGTCGAGGATCCCCTGATAAGAAAAAACACCGGCACGAATACTCCGTGTATAATGCATATGGATATAGTAAAAGGGGATAGGGTGAAAATATCGGTAATGCCGAAAGGCTTTGGGAGCGAAAATAAAAGCAGAATTAAAATGATGAATCCCACAAGCACCGATAAAGATATTGTCGATTTTTGTGTCGAAACCGTGAAGCTAGCCGGACCCGATGCCTGCCCGCCGTTTATATTAGGAATAGGCATAGGCGGAACGACGGAATATAGCGCCTATTTGGCAAAAAAAGCGCTTCTAAGGCCGGTTGGTAAATATAATCCTAAAAAGCATATTCAAAAGATCGAGAAGAATATTCAAAAGAGGGTAAATGGTCTTAAAATAGGTGTTATGGGCTTAGGAGGTGCTTCGACTGTGCTGGGTGTAAATATAGAGACTGCGCCGACACATATTGCGGGGCTCCCTGTAGCTGTGAATATCTCGTGTCATGCGCTTAGAAGCGCGACGTGTAAAATTTAAATTATGGGAAAAATCAAAAAAATACATACTCCGCTGGATAAAAAAACAATTTTATCCTTAAAACACGGGGATAAAATTTTTCTTAGCGGGAAGATCTTTGCCTTGAGGGATCAGGCCCATCTAAGGATCACGCAGCTGTTTAAAAACGGCAAAAAAATACCGTTCGATATCAAGGGGAAAGTGATCTATTACTGCGGTCCGACTCCGGCAAAAAACAGGATAATCGGTTCGTGCGGGCCCACCACTTCCGGTAGGATGGATAAATTTACGGGAGTATTGCTGAATAAGGGATTGGCAGGGATGATAGGGAAAGGCTCAAGATCGAAAGATGTGATCCAAGCTATAAAAAGTAACGGTGCCGTATATTTTATCGCCCCGGCAGGTGCAGGCGCTTATCTGAGCGAGAAGGTTACTTCCTGTAGGATGATAGCGTTCAAGGACTTGGGACCGGAAGCCGTGTACGAACTGGAAGTTCTCAATTTTCCCCTTGTCGTGGCGGTCGATCGCAAGGGCAAGAATATATATGATCGTTTGCAAATGAACTGTAAATAGATCTCGAAAACTATCTTCCCTTTGTTTATCGAAAATAGACAGGGAGAATTAATTCGCCCCGCTGTTCCGCTTTGCGGAGGGGCTCATTAAGGAGAAAATAATGCGAAAAGACGGGCGCTCAGAGGAAGAATTAAGAGATATTAAAATAACTAAAGATTTTATAAAATATGCGGAAGGATCATGCCTTTTCGAAATAGGCAATACCAAAGTAATATGCACGGCAACCTTGGAAGAGACTGTCCCTGTTTTTTTAAAAGGGAAAGGGGAAGGATGGGTAACATCTGAATACGCAATGATCCCGCGTGCTTGTCAAACACGGGTTCCAAGGGAATCTACCAAAGGAAAGAAAGACGGCAGGACCCACGAGATACAAAGGCTGATAGGCAGAGCGCTTAGAGGAATAATCGATATGAAAGTTATCGGTGAACGGACCATCTGGATGGATTGCGACGTGATACAGGCGGACGGCGGGACGCGGTGTGCCAGTATTACCGGAAGTTTTATTGCGTTATGTTTGGCCTTAGAAAAACTTAAAAATAGAGGTATAATAAAGAACATTCCTGTTAAGGAATTTGTAGCAGCTGTTAGCGTTGGTATAGTGGATGGGAAAAGTTATCTTGATCTTAGTTATGACGAGGACTCAAAGGCGGACGTAGATATGAATGTCGTGATGACCGACTCCGGAAAGTTCGTTGAAATACAAGGGACGGCAGAAAAAGAACCATTTACCGGTGATCAGATGAAAGATCTGATCACCCTTGCGGACAAAGGGATAAGGAAACTAGTCAAAAAACAAAAAGAAGCACTTAAAGGAATGGTTAAATGCTAAAAATATTGTTAGCTACACACAATAAGAAAAAAAGGGCAGAAATAAAGTCTCTTTTAAAGAATTTTAAGGACATAGAGATACTCAATTTTGATGATATAACCATAGATCCTCCTCAGGTCGTGGAGGACGGAAAGACCTTTCGGCAGAATGCGATAAAAAAAGCTGTTATTACATCGAAATTTTTTGGCGGGCTCGCTATCGCCGATGATTCGGGGTTAGAAGTTGATGTTTTGGGAGGGAAGCCCGGAGTAAGGTCATCGCGTTTCTCGAGGACGAACGCGACCGATGAAGAGAATAATGAAAAACTGCTTAAACTTTTGGAAAAAGTACCCGGCAAAAAACGTAAAGCCCAATTTGTTTGCTGTATCGCACTGGCTAAGAACGGTGTGATGCTGGAAACGTTCACCGGCACAGTCAGGGGCGATATACTTGCAAGCCCACGTGGTAAGAACGGGTTTGGTTATGACCCGGTATTTGTTCCGCAGTCGTTTGAAAAAACATTTGCCGAAATGACAGCCTTGCATAAAAACCGTATAAGTCATAGAGCCCAAGCATTAAAACAGCTTAAGGAATTTATTGAGGAACACCGAGCAGCCCTTTAATATTTTTGCTCAGTGTGTTTTTAATAGGTTCAAAGTATTCCATCTCCCATTTGGGTTTTGCTAGGGTTCCCCTCAGGTTGGCGCGGCTTATCGATTTCCCAAATTTCACTATCGTGCTCTTCAAGACTATTTGTAATGGTTCATTCTGATCGGCTTTAGGTTCCCTGATCTCGTTTTGGAACGCGAAATCAAGTGTACTGTCAAACCCCACGTAACCGGTTGCCGTAATGGAGATGTCTTCGCCCGACAGGGTAAGGTTATTTGTCAGGATCTTCCTGTCTTTTACTATAAAATCCGCGTAAGCGTCTTTGATCGCGACCATATTAACCCCGGGCATTATTGTGCTCACGGCGGCAAAAATGTTACCGACAAGCGGAGTAAGAAGCGGCATAGGTCCCAGATTACCGTCGGTTACTTGGATATATCCTTTTCCTTCTATCGCATCGGGAGAAAAACCATAGCCGCCAATGGTAAGATCTGTCTTAAAATTTCCGTAGACGGGAGTATTTTTACCGGTGATATCATTTATGGCGCTTCCAACATTCATATTGTCCGTTACGAACGATATCATATAAGGCATATTTTTCTCGACAAAATCCATTTTAAAATCCGAGGTGAACGAACTACCGTAGATCGTGCCGTTTATTAGGGGAGCATTAAGTCGACCGTTCTCAAGGTAGACCTTCGCCGAGATGTCGTTTATGCGGAAATTACGGATCTTCAGGCTATTTGCCGCAATCGTCAGTTTTCCTTCGCTTTTAGCGGGTTTCATGCCTTTTGATCTTAGAAACAGATTTGATCCAATTGTTCCCGAAAGCGAGTTTCTTGATGCGAATTTTCCGAGTGCGCCTCCGAAAACATCCCAGTTCTGTAGATCTGTTTTAACGGTGCCCAAGAGCGTATAGGTTGGTTCGGCTGAAAAGATCTGGTCTATTTCTCCTTCAAGGTCTAAACTTAAGGCATATAAAGTGCCTTTAAGGTCTTTTATTATTATTTTACTATCTTTAGTTTTAAGTTTGTTCCGGAGTCTTAATTTATTCGATAATATAGACATGGTATAACCGGCATTGTCTTTTTTGATTTTATCCTGCGAGAAATGCATAAGATATTTTTTATTGTCTAAAGATGTTGTGAGCACCCCGCTTTTAATTGCGAGGTTGCCGAGTGTCAGGCGACCTCGAATGTCTTGCAGGTTAAAGTTATTTGTTGAAACTTTTCCGCCTGCGACGTGGATATAGTCCAAAAGAGACAAGTCAAGCGACCTTAATAATGACGAAGCTTTTTTTGATACTGTCTTTACCTGAACTTCGCAAAAAATGTCCCCTGCTCGGAATTCTTTTACCGAAACGGTTGTCCGGAGCTGATGGTTCTTTATGATCGCGAGTGTGTTGAAACTTATCGAGACCTCTTTTATGGTAGCTGAAGTCTTGCTAGGCATTTGCGGGTCGCTTATCGTTATATCTTCTATCCGAAATGTTCTGAGGGGCTCGTATTTTAAGGATTTTATATGGACCGGTGCTTTGAATAAAGACGACAGTTCTTTGGTAAGGCTCGTCTTGATCGTTTGATGGAGTGTGTAAAAAACAACAAATATAACCAAGAATAACGTTAACGGGAGGAATAAGAATTTTAAGGTTAATTTCATTGTGTCTATAATTGTGATATTACGATGATAGTTCGTAAACCATGTGAATTCTGAAACTGCCAGACAATTTTTAAAAATGTGAGAAAAATACCGCTTAGGCTAATCTAATAACACCATTTTAAAGGGCTCCGGAGATATCGCAACGCTTCCCGTAAAGGGATAATCCATTTCCATAATCGTGAATAAAATTAAAGATATTACCAGTGCAAGCAACACCGCCATAAGGATATGGGCCCTAATATTTTCCGTACCAAAGAAAAATATGAAAGAAATGGTGCTTAGGCCCTCCACAATTAACACAAACCATAATATAGGTTGAAGCCCATTCCTTGCATCCATTATCCTTTGCCTTCTTAATTCGCGAAATGAATTTAATTTCCGTACAGATTCATCGAAAAAGGATTGTTCCGTGGGAGTTTTTGGCTCGTAAGTTATGTAAAGCGCCCAGATCTGTTTCATTAAGCTTTCTACTTCTGGGCTCATTTCTCCCCTCGCCATTGTTTTCCATTCATAATCGATCACTGCTTGTCGGTATTCCCGTAATACTTTGCCTACTTTTTGGTGAAAATCGGGAGAGAGAGCTTCGGAGTCCCTGTAAATATCTGCAAGATAATTTGCCTCGAGTTGCACGTTAGAGTTCGATTTATCGAAATTTACCCAAACTGTGACCACAACAAAAGCCAAAAGTACTGCATATATTACTGCAACTGCCCCGAGCATCGGATCGGCTATCTCATGATGAACCTTTAACTTGCTGTGGTGGATAAAACGGCGGACAATTAGTACCCCTGCTACCGCATATAGGGCGAATATTCCCGCAAAGACCAGACCAAAAACACATAACGGGACATTTAATATTAACTGTTGTGTTATGGGCATTTCCGCCTCCATCAAAAAAATAGAAAATCGAGATATGAGCAATAGTCGCTAGGGTAGAACAGTAGAGCAATTGAACAATAGACTGCAATAGAGCAAGTTATTCTATTTTCTACTATCTATTTTCACACTATTGTTCTATTGATCTCTTGCTCTATTGCTCTGTAAATTTTGCTTTAAGCAAAATTTACAGGCGTGCCCGACAGGAAAACCAGTCCCGAGCTAAGCGAGGGACGCAGGATTCCTGTCGGGCACAATGCCGGAAAGTTTTTTGTTTTTAAAATGCGACTATTTTTTCGTCGATATTTTAAAAAAGAAAAAACTTGGAGGCATAGATAAATTATTCAAATCTTCTTCGCGCGGTAATTTATCAAGCCACTTGAGCGAAGCGAAAGTGGCGTGCCCGACAGGATTCGAACCTGTGACCCTCTGCTTAGAAGGCAGATGCTCTATCCAACTGAGCTACGGGCACTCAATCTTGTATTACCTAGCTTATATGGCTTGCCAACCGTAGCCATATAATATTTTTTTATAAGTAGGCGGCGAGTCTTATAGCCCGCCTACGTCAACTTATTTTTATGGTATCTGACTACACGGCGGACAGCCTTCGCCTTTTCTTTATCAAACGAGGCTGGTTTGCCCCGCCTGCACCTAATTATTACAAGTACTTATCTGGCTTCGGTGGGCACAGCAGCCGTCTTGTCCGCCGTAGCTATATGAGTTCTTGATATAGAAGCGAAGGCGGAAGCCAGATAAGTTCTTTTTATAGGTAGGCGAAGGCTGGTGCGGATGGAGGGATTTGAACCCACACGGGGTAACCACTGGATCCTAAGTCCAGCGCGTCTGCCAGTTCCGCCACATCCGCATCGTGTTAAGTGACTAGTGTCTAGTTACTATATAATTGGTCGGGAAGGTGGGATTTGAACCCACGACATCCTGCTCCCAAAGCAGGCGCGCTAGCCAGGCTGCGCTACTTCCCGATATATTCAAAGAACCCCCAAAAGACGGCTTTCGTGTCCTTATGTCGAGTGTTAAGCCACCTTCATTTTTCATAGGGCAATTATATACGCAATATCTTAGTATATCAAGAATATTCTAGACACTAGAGAACATATAATAGTAGAAGTACTTGCGTCCGATTGTTGCTGCCGTACTTAAACTCTAAATCCCAAACTCTAAACCCTAAACAAATTCAAAACTTTAAACACAAAACTCAAAACCGCTGTTTTGGGTTTGAAACATTTAGGTTTTGAGTTTATTTAGAGTTTAGTGTTTTGTGTTTAGGGTTTATCTCGGAGGTCATCGCGAATGACTATGAAACGAAACTGAAGCAGGAGCGGAACGATCTCGTTTTTAGATTGTTTCGTCGCTATCGCTCCTCACAATGACAATGGGGAAAACTGTAATGGCACTAGGTTTAAAGTATTATTTTGAGGTCGTGAAAGGGCTAGACCCGTATCGGCAGTATGACTAAAGGGATGCCTTGGCGGTATAGTTTTTTCTGGAGAGCGAATACCGTATAATTGTGGAATAATGGCGTAAAAAGTGAATCTTTTTCGAAAACAAGCTGACCACCGAAGAAGATCGCGTTAGGGAAAAGCGCTAAGACCTGAGGGGTGATCTGAGTGATCTGATCGATAATATCTACACCGATCACGGGTATTCCTTCTGCGTAGTATCCGCGCCGGTTCATAAAGCTTTTATAGCGGTTCAGATCG
>JAQUNB010000001.1 GCA_028717825.1 Candidatus Omnitrophota bacterium | reverse complement strand
AGCGACTGTATTATTCGAACAACCCCATAATCGTGCCCAAATATTTTATAGATGAACATAAGAAAAAACGGATATCCCGGAGCCCTGTTAGCGGTTAACTGTCCCTTTTGAATTGCATATCCATCCCCTTGGGACAGATGCCATCCTAATTTATCGTAATCACCGTCATCTGCTCCATAATAGGAAGCAGGCGGCGTTCCTATCCCTACTATTAAAAAATTATAGCAAAGACGAACCACAAGGGCGAAAATGGATATAGCAAATATCCCCTTTCTGGCAACATTGCTGGTTTTTCTTATATTATCGCTCAAGGCCCCTCCTCCCCTTTGTCCATATTAAAACAATGTTATTCCGAACTTAACGCTTATATATATAAGTACTATGCTGATCCCCATGAAAAAAAATATACGCTTTATATGATATCCGGGTAGTAGATCTCCCACTAAATATTTTCTATTAGTTGCCACATACCGCACTTTAGCCCCCATAGCAATTAAAAGAAATAACGGTAAATCATATGTGCGGGTAAGAAAAGCCCCGCAGGTTAAATATCCGATTATTCCAGCGAGAACAGCATTTTTTATTTGGAAAAGAAATTCATCGTACCCTTCCTGTTCTTTAGTCATATAGAACTTTGATTTGCTAAGTCCGATCAATTCCATATATATAAGTCCCATCCAAAAAAAGTATCCGAACAAACCCAATTCGGCATAACAATTGACAAAAGAATTATGGGCAGGACGCGGTGAAAACTCAACAAACCTCTGAAAACCAACACCAAAAAGAGGATTTTCTTTAAGCATTAAATTGCCTTCTGCCCAAAAAAATAACCTTTCCTGTGAAGATGGATCAAAAATCCCACTTAACATGCGCGATGGAAGAAAATTCATTATAACTATCAAACATATGAGCGACACTATCATCCATTTCACCTTCTTGAACCTCAGTGCGAAATAGACAAAAATACTCACAACAAAAGCTAATAGCCCACCTCGGGAATTGGTGAACCAAATAGCCCCGACTATTAACGCTCCAAAAATTCCTGCGATAACTCGCGAAAATATACGTCGCCGTTCAAATAAAAAAGTTAGGACAAAAGGAAAACTAATCACAAAAAGAAGAGCAAGATCATTAGGATCACCAAAAATACCATATCCGATTATACGAGGGATACCAGTGCCGTCTTCTCCGGTCCACGGAAGAAGCCCCGCAAAACCATATCCCCGGTAATGCTGTAAAAATCCGCTTATTGCCATAAAAGTAGCGCATAAAATAATCGTCCACGCAAGGGCTCTAAATTCGCTGGCAGATCTTACAATAATCACTATGAGAAAATAAAAGATACATGTTTTATACATCGTATCAAATGTATATAAAAATCCCGCAAAATAGGCCGGCACTATTTGCGACATCAAGGTTGCAACGAAGAACCCTAACATAAGAAAATTCTCAGGCACTCTCGGTATCTCGTTTTTTTTGGTAGCAATGCCCATAAAAGTAACTAAAATCGTGATCGCCGCGATAAAATCGATAAGATTTAGGCCATTTAAGAGACTCACCCATTCTTGCGGCCTGACAAAAACACCCACTACATAACACAACAATCCTACAAATTCCACATACACCTCTACATCTGGTTAATCCAATTATTACGCAACTTAAACTTATTCAAAAATTCAATCGATATCCTTTTTACCGCTAATAACCTTATTTCAAATATATTATTTTTTGCAATATTCCCTTCCATTATGAGAATATTAAAATGTTTCAGGACACAAACTTGCTGGATCTATTAATAATCGACCCATAAAAATCTTCATATTTTTTTCCTATAATATCGAATACATATTTTTTTACTACTACCTCTCTCGCAGCTCGGCCCATTTGCTCCCTTCTGGTTTTATTTTCTAAAACATTTAATACATTGTCGGCAAACTTTTCGGATGTATCGGCCGTTATGAAATCCTGCCCGTCCTGCGCATTTATACCTTGTGCAGATATTGAAGTTAAAACAATGGCCTTCCCCATAGCCATAGCTTCTAACACTTTATTTTTTATACCTGTTCCCAATCTTACGGGACAAACAAAAACCGCCGCTTGAGCTAGATATTTCCGAATATCGTCAACATCTCCTGTAACAATAACATTCGGCTCATTTGCCAACATCTTAACTTCGGGGACAGGATTTCTTCCGACGATAAAAAATTTAATCTGTGACCGCTTTTTTTTCACCAGCGGCATGATCTTTTTGGTGAAATATATCACGGCGTCAATGTTTGGAGCATAATCCATGGTGCCCGTAAACACCAAAGTATTTGGATCGATCGGCATATCGGACGGTTTAAAATACTCCACATCAACCGCGTTCGGGATAACCCCGATCTTAAGTCCGGGACACAGTTTTCCGAGATATCCCCCTCCCTCTTTTGTGACAGCGAGACACGCGTTAAACCGTCTATAAAAAGATCTTTCAAAGTTCCTGAAAGAGTAGAAACGATAAAATGCCACTATGAACGATCTGGGATCTTTGGCATTTCTCATATTGGGCACTTGTGCCAATGTACGTGAATCCGTCGGGCACACTATTTTAGCCAGATCATCCGGCAGGTCATTAATATACACCGCCATAGGGGCATCAGAATGGACCATATCAAATCTGTTCTCCGCTATCATCTCTGCCAAGGCTTGTCTTACTTCGTCGGTCTTATAAGACCGATAAGGATTGTACAAAGCCCATAAAGGCCTTGGAGAGTGATGTGGTTTTCGAAGAATAAAACGACGGGTTACCGTTACTTCTTTAAGTGCGTCCGCAAATTTCAGTTCATCTTCGTTATCGACAAAGCTTAAGAGATGTATCTCATGCGCTTTGTGAAGAGCCTTCATTATTTGATAAGAGACGATTTTCGCTCCCCCAAAATGAGGCGGATAAGGCATCTCGGATGTAAGGAATAATATTTTCATATCTTCAGGTAGTTCTAAATATTTTTGTTTTCTGTCGTTATAAATTATTTTTCTACAACAAAATACAAATGATGGGCAAGCCGTGGGAACAAGTTCCCGGTTTTTGCCATTAACCGTAAAAAAGCTGATTTTTTGCTTAACTTACACGACATCTTTAACGACAAGAACAGTCCTTCTGTCGTTACGATCCGAAATCCTTTTGCCTCAAGCATACGTTTTATTTGCCCATACGAATACTCTCTAACGTGATCTTCATATACTTCATAACTGTACTGTTTTCGCTTAAAATAACCCAATAGCCTGAAAAGATAAATGTCAAACCGCCTGCTGTTAGGCGTTGACAGAATCAACTTGCCTCCGGGTTTCAATAAATTATATATTTTTGATAACATATATTCCGGATTAAAAATGTGTTCCATGGACTCATACATAAGAATTAAGTCATAAGCCTTATCTTTCATGTAGTTTTCCATCGGGGCACATACATAATGTATATTGTCAACGTTGTTCGTTCTTTGTGCGAGTTTTATGGCTTCCTCGCTAACATCTATTGCATCGACATATCTCACCTTGGAAGATAAAGCATGTGCGATCGTCCCATCGCCGCAGCCTAGATCTAAAACCGTACTTTCTTTATTAGAATATTTTGCTGCCAGCTTGATCCGTTTCTCGTAGTAGATCTCCTGCAGTATGCCATCTCCAAAGGCAACATGGGATTTATTTCTTACAGCTTCGTTGTAAATATGCTTTTGAAAATCAATAGCTTGCTGTTGCGTCTTGATCCCATGGTCCATGCTCCACCTCCTTTTGTATCCCAAAAAATAGTAAGCTCAAAATCAAAGTCGAATTATTCGTTAATTATTTCATAAAATTCAAAAAGCTTATAGCCGCCCGCGCCCCCTCCAGCGTCGGATACCTTCCAGCCACAGATGCCAAAGCTCCACAGGCCATTGTAGAACAGGTTTACCCTTGAGCCGCTCCGTCACTGAAATGATTCTCCTTTTCCAAACGGAAATCCTGAACTGAGCAAAAAGAGAATAATTTAAGACCCGCAGTATTTTAAGTGCTTGTAATTGCGCCCAGCCCAAGACTGCCCAGCATGTCAGCCGCACCTTCACCCTCAAAGACAAAGTAACGTCATGATCAATTGAATGATTTTTTGATTGTGGGACAGAATAAACATTTTCCTCAAATATAAAATCCTTGAGCCCCCACGAGTCAGGATTGGGATTAAAAATTTCGCTCAGCACCTCTTCGTTTTTCTTAAAAGGATACATATTTATTCCCAACCGTTTATGATCCAGATGGAATACATCGGGCACGCCGATCGCATCAAAATATTTATAAGAATATTTACTGGCGACACGATGCATCAAATCTATCTCAGACCATCCCCAATAAATGAGGCGTTCATCAAAGGCCCCGCATTCATACCATAACTTTCGATGCATTAACAACGTAGCGGCAGCTTTATAGATAGGCACCCTGAATGATCTGGTAACCGTTTGTCCGCCATATGGAAGAAAATTCTTAAGATTATGTATACACCAATCTAGCATAAAAATATCCGGTAAATGCCGTGTTAATGTTTGGGGAATATCTCTGCGATACGTTAAAAATAATGTCTGGTCAACATCGAAATCCAAAGATCGTTTTCCATCTATGATCTCAAAGAGAGCCTTAAGAAAGTCTTCCGAATAAAGTATATCGCTGCATGTATATGCGATATATTTTCCCCTGCTTCGTCGGAATGCTATATTAACAGGTAGAACAGTATTAAAGCGACTACTCTTATTTAGTTCCAAAGCAATATTCTGTTCAACCGATATAAACCGTGTAATTTTTTGTGCCGCAGGACTCAGCTTAAGAACTTTTCGCAGAGGGATCTCACTACCCCAGTCTGTTACAATAAATTCAAAATTATTTAGCCGGTTTAATTTTTCAAGATTACTACCTATATAGTTTAATGCCGTCTCTAATCTCCAATTAGAATTACCCATATACTGATCATTTCTGGCAGCCGTCGCAAAAGACAGGAGTAATTCTTCTTTTTTCATCGTATCCGTGTTTGGCAGCATCAACCTACATCCTCCCTTAAGATCTCTCGGGCCTTCCCGTACCTATCCGGCGTTCCTATATCAAGCATTCCATTCTCAGTTGCAAAAGCGTAACACTTCTTCTTGAGAAGTGTCGGCAAAAGATCTTGCTCTAAAGAAAAACGATCTTTCGGCGGCATATAAGAAAAAATTTCTTTCTGCATTAGATATATCCCCGCGCTGATAAAACTTTCCTTATTTGATAGGGCCTTTTCCTGATAACTACTTATCCTCGAGGAACTATCCATGGCAATAAGTCCATAATCAGCACTTGGCTCCACCCGACATGTCACTATGGATACAAGTGCATTTTTTTCTACATGAAAGGAACAAAACCGGTTCAAATCCACATGGCAGATGGAATCCCCGTTCATAACTAAAAATGGATCGCTGGTTATAAGGGGTTCGGCTTTTTTTATAGCCCCACCTGTTCCCAAAGGACTTTCCTCGTTCGAAAAAACAACTTCATACCCCCGTTTTCTAACGTATTCCTCCACCTGATCACTTTTATAGCCTACAGCTAAAATAAATTTTTTTAATCCGAATTGATCGGCATACTTCAATAAAATATCCAAAAAAGTACCCCCCCCTATAGGAGCTAATACTTTAGGCCTATCAGAGACACTCCCCCTTAATCTCTTCCCCAGTCCACCGCACAGGATCAAGACATCAATATTTTTTAAGTTAGTGTTCATTTTCCTTTAACCTTTAAAAATTATCATTAGGCGCATAATAAATTGTTTGGCTTCCTAATGTTTCAAAACTAAAAGGCACATATAATAAACCCTTTAAACATTCTTTTACGCGGTCCTGCAGTTCGGGCTTTACGAACAATAACATAAAACCTCCACCACCCGCCCCCAGAAGTTTGCCCCCAAGCGCTCCGGCGCTGATCGCGGCCTCATAGATTTCATCAATACGGGAAGTTGAGATCTTTGAGCTCAACTTCCTTTTGACCTGCCAAGACTTGTGTAATAACTTTCCGAAATCATCAATATTATCTTCATTGCCGTTTAAAACATCAAAAGCTTCTTCAACCATTTGTCTTATAATTTTTAATTCCTGCTTCTTCTCCGGAATATTTTTTATCTGTTCCTCTGCCACGTCTGAAGCATTACGTGAAAATCCGGTAAAAAACAGCATCAAGTGTTTTTGGAAAAAATCTTGTTTTTCACGGCTTAATGTTACGGGATAAACTGTCATTTCTTGATGTCCGCCAAATTCTATTTTATTAAAGCCTCCAAAAGCAACCGCGGTCTGATCTTGCGAACCTACATTTTCCTTAATAATATTCTGTTCAATATGGATAGCATCTAACGCCAGCTGTCTCTTGGTGACCATCTTCCCTTTTAAGGCATACAAACATTTTAAAAATCCCACCGTAAAAGCTGAACTTGACCCTATCCCGGTCCTTGCGGGCAGATCACTTGTGTGCACCATCTCTATGCCATGTGTAATATTAAAAAATCTCAGGCATTCCCTGACCGAAGGATGTTTTATTTCATCCACATTCTGTATTTCTTCACGCTGCGTATATCGTATTCTGCACTTATAATCGAAAAACGGGGGCAAAAAACGAGATGTTATATAACAATATTTATTGATTGTAGTACTTATAACTGCCCCTCCATTTTCTCTGTACCATGTAGGATAATCTGTTCCCCCTCCAAAAAATGAAATACGAAAAGGTGTTCTGCTTATGATCATCTCATTTGCCTCCCCGGGAATATGTCCGATTATATCTGAAAACCAATATATTTTTCATGCAGATCATTAAAACTCCTCATTTCGGATTAAATCCCAATTCATCGCGTTTAGATAAAATAGGCTGTTCTACCGGCCACGATATATTAAATCTCGCGTCATTCCACTTTATAGTAAACTGCCTCGAAGGGGCATAATAAGAAGATTGTTTATAGTGAAAAATAGATTTTTCACTCAGGCATAAATGCCCATTACCATGTTTGGGAGGAACAAGCACCTGATATTTATTAACGTCGGAAAGAACGAACGATTGCCATTTTCCAAAATTTTTTGATCCTTCATCATAATTTATCACCACTAAATAAAATTCTCCGTGCAGGCAGGATATCAACTTCCAAGTTGAGGAGTCTCCATGAATTCCTTTGATCACATTACGTTTAGCGATCGATATATCGTCTTCTACAAAATCAACTTCGATACCTTTGGACTTATATAGCTTCTCATTGTAGAGTTCCAAATAATAACCTCGGTGGTCCTCGAACGCACCCGGTTTTATCAACAAAACTCCTTCCAGATCTGTTTTTTCAACTGTTATCATTTTTCCCTGTGCTTCCAGTCTTTGCCCAAACTTTCTTCAAGCATAAAGAACTTCTATCCCGCTGACATATTTCGAGCTTTTTGTCGTACGAAAAGGAAAATAATTTGTTATCGAACCGACAAGATCATCATGCAGACAGTTGTATTTAATTTCCATTATCACATTCCGTGTATCTTTCTCTGTTTTACACAGAAACGTGTTTCTCTGTGGCGTCAATTTGTACGCCTCCATCTCTGTATCAAGCGTAACTCTATATTTACGATCGAATGAAAGAAAATATCTTCTCGTATAACTGATCATAAGCGATGCCTGTAATCCCATCAAATAATCCTCTAACATCTTGCTTAGTGAAGATCTCCGGAATGCTTCACGAACAATGCTTGTTGAGAACCCGTCTTTCAGGACAAACGCCTCGATCGGATACATAAGTTTACCGACATGCAGATTGTGTTTGAACTTTAGTTCAAGATTGGGTTTTTCGACAGCCCCGAACAAGTTGCCATACCACCTCACCCTGACTTTTAATCGTTTCGATACGCCGTCCATATTATCAAAGTAGTTCTGAAAATTCAGTGTATCAAAATACAGACTGTTAACCCTGCGTTCACAATAGATCTCACTAAAAATAGCGGGATGTGACTTTAGCAACATCTCAACAGTTTTTATTGTTTGCCCCTCAATAAAAATTTTTCGTTCATATCTAAAATTTTTAACACCGGATAATAATATATTCTTCACGATTAACCCTTTACGATCAGTAAAGTATGTCCTTTAGGCCGCTCTCTTCCCCCGCGATCTTCTTTTTACCTATCGTCAACTCCGACCCTTTTTCGATCAAATAAGGAGTTTTTACTGCTTTCATTTTCAGTTCTTTAATTACTATTGTTGCGGGGCCAAACTCTGCTTTTTTCTGATAGGCTGCCAGGGCGACCCTGCAATCAGATATTACAACTTTATCTAATTCTAATTTTGAGAGATCCTTGCTCACCGCACCTACATGCGCGTCGTTAATGACCAGGTTGTTCCCCGTTACTTTTCCGTTTTCATGAACACTTATTCCCTTATCTTTGACTTCGTTAATAAAAATATCACGTACTTCAACAATGCTCCCGGAAATATCTATCGCATCATTTCTGCAATTCACAAAAGAAGTATTAATAATTTTCCCCGTGCAAAAATCGACATCAAAAGCGTCGGAACTTAGTTTTTTAAAAAGACATCCGTCGATTAAAAATTCTGAACGTACAATATTTAATCCGTCTTCCGATCTACAATTCAAAAACTGGGAATACTTTATATCTACCGGAGACTCATAAAAGGTAACTCCCCCGGTTAATTCCCATCCGAACTGTTTAGGGGAAAGAAGGCCTTCGAATCTCGCGTGTTCAATATAGGATCTGCTTTTTACGGCTAGAACCGCTATCCCCTGTCCGGTATTATCACTTGATCTAATAATTATTGGATCGCTTTCACTCCCGATCAACTTCAAAGCCGAGTAAGAAAGTATTTTAGACGAATTGATCAAATCAATTTCGGTCCCCGGAGAGATCATAAATTGATACCCCTCGGGAATTATCAAATTTTTATCGATCATCCATTTCCCGGGTTTCACTAAAATACTTTTTTTCTCTTCGTCAATGCTGATAAAATCGAACTGTTGGACATTGGGCTCCTGCCTGACAAGATCTTCCTTGATGAAATTCGGTTTCACGTCTTTCCACGGGAACACCTTGACCCTTTTTATAGATGAGGTCCCCAAGATACGGTAATTAACAAACAAATTTGACGCCATGTCATCCGTCCATTTAACTTTATCTTTCGAGTAAAATGAATAATTTTGATAATTCACCGGCGTTGCGTATTTCCAAGGTTTTAATTCTATCTGCTTTCCCGGATAAAAAACATACTTGTCCCCGATAACGGAAACTATTTCAACAGGAAGGGTCTGAACATTCCCCAATCTCAGTTCAAGAGACTCCTCGGTATTTTTTAGATAATATGCATGGAACGCTTTTATCGGATTTAAAAATTGCCGGATATAATCTCTGTTGCGATAATATACATTACTATTGAAATTGTATTCAGGGTTACTTCTGTAAATAATATGCAATTTTTCCGTTAATTCATTATTTATAGATTCCATAAAATTTTCTAAGTATCCGTTTTGTGATATTCGCTCCAGATGATATAAATACCTTTCAAAAAACGCATGATCATCAAAAAGATTGTTTATGAGCTGCGACTCATCTCCGGTATAATAGCAAACCCCGTAAAGAAATGGCGGAAGGTTACAGCTCAAAAAAAACTTTTCCTCTCCGGGCATATTATCATATGCTACGGGTTCCAGTTTAGAAGTTATCGGGTTGTAGTAAAATCTGAGGTTGCCCCACCCGCCTCCGTGTAATGCACCGAACAGATCAGAAAGAGCATAAAATTTTGCTATTTTGTCCACATCAAACACTTTAGAAGCTTCCAATTTCTGAGTCCTGAATAATGCCAGCAATGTAACCGCGTTATAATACTGCTCTTGTAAGACCGGATTTTTGAGAATTTTTTTTATTCCGAATGTATCTATATTGCTTGCATGGTAAGCACGTATCGTTTCTTCTATCGGGGCATATTCGTATGGATTTGCGACCCATTCCTGGAAATGCAGCTCATCATTGAATTTTATAATAACCCCTTCTCTTCTATTATTCCGCTCCACCACCTGTTTTAATGGATACTCTTCAATTGCATATATTCCTTTGTCTTTACCGTTAACTATCACATTAATGAAATCATACCCTAGGGCTATCATATCTTCCCGACCAATTATTTTTTTGAAAACCCACTCATGAAGACCGTTCCTTGTGGCAGGATTCTGTATGGAAAACTTTTTCATGCCGAATAGTGCTTCGTCTCCTTTGACTTCTATGCGAAAAGACCAAGCTTCTCCTGTCCAATGGTCACTCCCGTCACCCTTCAACCTCAAGCTAACCGGCACTATTTTATCTTTATAATGTATGTCCGCCGGGACATAATCCTCCGGAGACGCATTCAAAAACCGATTGGTTATAGCCTGCTCTCTTTTTTGCTGGAGTTTCTGATAATCTTTGAACTTTATATCGATCGATATCGTCTCAGGTCGAGATATTTGCCCCTTTAAATATTTTGTCAAACAATTAACACTGTACGGGATATTAAGCCATTTCCCAGGTCCCGACATAAGCCTGTAAGTTAATCCCGATTTATGGGCAAATACCCCAACCGCGAACATGAAAAGTGAAAACATGATCACGCCTGACACAAGCAGAGCTTTGTGGTTGATCCGGCGCGGAAAAAACGTTTTTACCTGACTGCCTTTTGGAGCACGCTTAATGATCACTTAAATGTCCCCCTTATTACTTAAAAAGGAAATCCGTAATGAATCGTCAAGTCCCTGCAGCTCGGTTTTTACCGTCTGTAATTTATCAATATCCTCGCAGTCTACGAGAAAAGCTGCTTCCATATTTTCCTTTGTTTCATCGAACCGTCTCATATTCACCGTCTTGCAGGATTTGCCGAGTATTTCCACTATATCTTTCAACGTTATACTTTTCCCGCTATCACTGGAAACTGTCAAATAAATATTTTGATGTCCTTCTATACCATGATACTGTTTTCTCAATATAAGGACACATACTATAATAAACACCGCTACTACTGTTATCACTCTCTGATCAGCACCAAACCCCAGACCGATCGCAATCGCCAGGAACAAATAAGCCAGCTCTTCGGGTTCTTTAATGGCCGCGCGAAAACGTACTATGGATAAGGCCCCGACGAGCCCCAAAGATAAAGCTAACGACGACTTAACTATGGCTATTACAAGTAACGTTGTCATGGTTATCATCACAAAATTCCTTGCAAACATCCTCCGGTTCGACAAAGACGTTCCATATGCAACATATACCCGCGCAAGTAAAAAAGATAGCAGCGCCGCTAAAAATAAGTTGAACACAAAACCCAAAACCGGTATCTGGGCGCTTTCCGCTGCCGCAAATTTCTGAAAAGCCTGGAATTTATTCATAATTAAAATCCCCCTTTATCTTTTTTGAAATAATTCTGTTTTTTAAGATATTCATCCTGATTTTTCACGAACCATTCCCACGTTTCTCTCAATCCGTCAAGCAGCGTAGTCTTTGGATCGTACTTAATTAATTTTTTAGCCAAGGATATGTCCATTACACGCTTGGGAAATCCCGAGGGTTTAGTGACATCAAAATGATAATTGAAACCAAGAAAGCTCTTTAAAGTCTCCACCAGTTCTCTAACGGAATATCCGCGGCCGCTACCGAGATTCACAAAACTAGCGCCTGTGCCATAATAAAGAGCTTGTATAACACCTTCTGCCACATCACGGCTATAAGCAAAATCCCGGATCGCAGTGCCATCCCCCCAGACCACGAGTGGATCCTCTTTGTGATATATACGATGCATCAGTGACGGGATCACCATAGCATTATCCGGGTCAAAATTGTCACCCGGACCATACACGTTACATGGGCGCACAATAGCGAAATTCTCCAATTTATACTGCACCTTGTATGCCGAGATCTGCAGTTCTGCCATTCTTTTTGACCATCCGGCGAAATCCATGGGCATGCTGTCCAACCTATAATCGGCTTCCCGGAAAATATCCGTATTTCCATAGGCACCGATCGAACTTGTATATACCACTTTTTTCACGTTGTTCATCCTAGCTGCCTCCAGAATATTCGTATTCATCATCAACGTCGGAACAAAATGACTGGCCAATTGCTCCGTCGAGACCTTCGCTGATCCTTTAACCCCTGCCAGATGAAATACAAAATCCATATCTTTTGCTATATTTTTACACAGCCCGAAATCCGTTATGTCCGCATAAATATATTCGGCCTTATCATTTAACCGTATATCATCCAATGAAACAACTTTGACACAGGCGCCTGCGTCACAAAGGATATCCACAACTTGCCTGCCAATAAGTCCCGTTCCGCCAGTTATTAATGTATTCTTCCCCTTAAAACTCCTGATTATTTCCCCTGTTATCATAGATCCCTCCATTTGCACAATTCGCCGTGTTCTCTAGACCGGTCTCCATACTATTAAAGACGCCTCGTGAATAACCCCTCCCAGAAAAGGTCTCTTAGCTCTGATTATCTCTATTTTCCCTTTCCTTTCCAGTTCACACAAGGCTGTCCAGAATCCGGACAAATAGTTTCTTTTCTTTGAATATAAAATTGCCAAGTAATCTAACAGATTATTCTGGTCATAAAATTCCAATATCGGCTCATAATGTACAACAATATCCGGCCTCGCCGTAAGGAGATATGACAATAAATTGCCGTGATCCTCTCCAAGCTGTTCCAAAGCATGCACGGTCAATACAGCGCTTTTCGGCCTTAACGCAATCCCCCGAGAAGGGTTCATCATGTCAAAAACGGCACCATGTATTTTCAATTTTCTCTTTTTAGCCAGAGCTTCTACGATCTTAACAGAACTTGGAGCCCAATCCATTCCATATAATCTCTTATCGGGAAATATGTTTGAAAGCATCAGCAGGTTCTGACAACTCCCGCACCCAAATTCATAAATATTTTCGCACTTAGATAAATATTTTCTGAAAATAATGTCTCTTACAAGAGTAAAAAGATCGTGCTCAAGCATCGGATTCTTTGAAACAATGAGACCCTTCTTATACCTAAGATATTTCGCCCCCCTGAAATACTTCGGTCTTAAAACCTCACTAAGATCGCTACAAGCAAGCAACGCATTAAGGTTTTCTTCCCATCCCTTATTCCAGACTTTCAAATTTTCTTCTTTTGTTCTGGTAATTACGCTTGAGTTGATCAGTTTTAGGACATCCATACAATATTCCGAGAACTCTTTAAGATTGGCTTCCCTGAAAATAGTGTCTATATTGTTGAATTGTGTCACAAAGAATCCGGAAAGATCCTTTTCAGGGTGATCGAACATCTCGGAAAGATCCTTGATCCCGATCATCTTTTTTCTGCCAGTATTTAATACCTTGTCCATGTTTTAACTGTCCTTTTACTTTTTTATGCCTTTGACCTTTCCCGCACATACCATTCAACCGTATCTCTGAGCCCTTCTTCAAGGGATATTGACGGTTCGAAACCCAGCAAACGTTTAGCCTTTGTCGTATCCACCATTCTGAACGGTATTGTTGTAGGCTTGGACGAATCAAAAACTATTTTTCTGTCATTATGCCCGGCAGCTTCCAGGATCGCGTTGACTATTTCCTTTACTGTTACGACTTTGCCATAACCGATATTGACAGGATCGCAATCCGGACACTTCTCAAGCATAAGCAGGCATGCACGTGCAAGATCTTTAATATGAAGAAAATCTCTGACCTCGTCCCCTGTTCCCCACACAACAAAAGGGTTTTCTTTTTCTACGGCTCGTCTTATGAGCGCCGGAATGACATGGCTTGTCTTAGGGTTAAAATTGTCATGCCTTCCATAAACCGCCGTCGGTCGGACTATAACGACTTTTACCCCGGATTTAGAATGAACATATTCTCCCAGAAGCTCCAGATATCGACGCATCCAGCCGTAACCAAAATACGTAGGATGAGGATGCGCCTTCCACATCTCTTCTTCCTTTATAGGATAATCGGCGGCCGGATATCCGGTACTACTGCTAAAAATAAGCACCCTTCCAACCTTACACTCCCAAGAGGCTTGCAATATGCGCGCTGTAAGAACAAGATTACCGATAATAGCTTCCATAGGATTAGTAGTTGTCACGGCTGCAGCAGCAACCGCTCCTGCAGCATGAAAAATATAATCTACGCCCTTTACCGCCTGAATACAGTCTCCCAAATTGGCAAGATCTGCCTGAACGGTTTCGACATTTTTATCCTTAACGATCATTGGGCGGTTGTGAATGCTTACACGAACTTTCGCGTCATGTTTCAAGAGTTCTTCCACAATATGCGTTCCGACAAACCCGGCTCCACCAGTAACAAGTACTTTTTTCCCTTTATAAAACATATTAAGACCTCTTTTTTGTTGACCTTTTAACGACATCACGAATAGATTTCACATCTATCCCTATTTTTTCCCTTATTTCCGCCAGAGTCCCGTACCAACTGCAAAATTCGTCCGGGATGCCATAGCGAGAGACACTCAATTCACCCAATTCACAAATAGCCTCATATAGACCAAAAGCATCATGAAAAACCATTATTTTCGTATCCTTATATCTCTGTATTAATTCCTTGTCGACCGGTTTGATCGTATGAAAATAGAGCACATTAACGGGGAGATCACTGCAAGCCTCCCAAACATTACCAAGAAGCGGCCCGGCCGTCACTACCGTAATATCTGCGCCTGCGTCCTTCAAAACCACGCCTTTCCCGAACTCAACTTCCATATCAATGTTATGTGGATGGTCTGAAAGTCTGAAATACGTGGGTTTGCCGTTATCATATTGACTTCTTAGCAAAACATCCAGTTCCTTGCACGATCCGGGCTGTATAACCTCGATATTTGGCAGGGTTCTCAATATGGCTAGGTCCGTATAACAATGATGAGTGGCCCCGTCCCATGCGTAATCAAAGGACGCTCCGCAAGATACTATGTTCCCTCCAAAATTATTATAACACATGTCCAGTTTAATCTGCTCAAAGCTTCTTTCGGTAATAAACGGAGCGATCGTGTGAATGAACGGGATCAACCCCCGCGAACTCACCCCTGCCCCCACGCTTACGAGCGTATTCTCGCAAATACCCATATTGTAGAACCTGTCAGGATACTTCTCGCTGAAATCTTTGAATAAATATACACTCACGTCCCCGAAGATCAGGACGATCTTATCGTTCTTAAGAGCTAGGTCCATAACGGTCTTTTTAAACTGCTTTCTCATCTAATTCCCTCATCAATATCTCAAGCTCATTATCGGTCGGTGATTTTCTGTGCCACTCATATTGATTATCAATAAATGTTTTGCATCCAAACCCTTTTTTTGAATTTGCAACAACGACCCTCACTGTATCCGCTCTTTTCTTAAACTCTTGTTGTAACACTGCGATATCATGCCCCGGTACTTCCGCAACGTCACATCCAAACCCCTTGAATATTTCTACGGGTTTTTGTATCTGCAGCCCCCTTGGATGGGACCTATTGTTATCGTATATAACGGTCAGATTTGATAACCGAAGATCAGATGCCACCATAATGGCTTCCCATACAGCCCCCTCATTAGCTTCGCCGTCACCTATCAAGGTATAAACATGCCTTTGACTTTTCTGTATCCTAAGAGCAAGAGCCATACCTGTCGCTACACCTATCCCGTGCCCCAGAGAACCGGTGGACACCTCGATCCCGGGCACTTTAAAACGATCGGCGTGGCACCCAAAATCGGACATAAAGGACCCTAAAGAATATACTTTTTTAATGTCAAAATACCCAAATTGGGCCAGGATACAATAAAGAGCAAGCGCTGCATGCCCTTTGCTTAAAACAAAAATATCCCTGTTCTTGTATAGCGGATCTTTGGGATCACATTTAATAATGCTATAGAGCGCATACAAAACCTCTACAACAGAAAAACAGGTTGGTATATGTCCATGCCCGCTTTTGTTGGAGATCTTTAATATATTTTCTCTTATTCTTTTACATTCCGGTATCATTCCATCACCGCATAAGAAATCCTTGAAGTCATAGCAAACCTATGGATCTTCAAATTATTCAACCCGAAAACTTCTTTCAACGCAACTGTTTCACCCGGGAATATATCATCACACAGCTCATCAAAAACCAGAACGCTTCCTTTGCACAAACATGGCTTTATCGCCTCTAAGGCGGTTTTCGTAGGTTTATAAATATCAAAATCGAATATCGCTAAAGAAGCCATTGTTTCGGGATGTTTTATGAAATAATCCGGGATCGTTTGTACCGCATCGCCTTTTACAAGCTCATACCTTTTTAAGTGAGACATTGGATTCAGTGCTTCCTGCATACTTAATATTTCATTGAGATAAGCTTCATATCCTTCCGGGACCGAAAAAGACCCGTCTGCACACCGGCAGCGGTTGCCGTCC